>NZ_JBWQTV010000022.1:0-39980 GCF_056619965.1 Halalkalibacter sp. HAAS-P014
CGTTGTCACTTGAGGAATGTCTAACAGTTCAGCGACCCTAGGACCAACTTGCCCAGACCCTCCATCGACTGCAACGTTTCCTCCTAAGATCAAATCAACCTCTTGCTCTTTGAAATAAGTGGCAAGCATGGACGCTGTCGTAAATTGATCTAACTCATCCACCTCTTCACTATCAAGTAAGACTGCTTTGTCAGCGCCCATTGCTAATGCTGTACGTAATTCCTTTTCGGCTTCTTCTTCGCCAACGGTTACAACCGTTACTTCCCCACCATGTTCATCACGCAAGACAATCGCTTCTTCAATTGCATACTCATCATAAGGATTGATAATATAATTTGCTTCTTCTCCGTTTATCTTTCCGTTCTCAATAACAATCTTTTCCTCTGTATCAAAGGTACGTTTCATTATGACAAAAATATTCATATTCATCTCTCCAATTTACATTTTTTTGGATGATAGCTTATTAGTTTCTAAACTTTGGAGCCCTTTTTTCAATAAAAGCCGAGATACCTTCTTTTGCATCTTCAGAATGAAATACTTTCCCAAATAATTCAGCTTCACGGATAGATCCAGCCTCTTCTTGACTTGAACGACTAAATTGGAGTAATTCTAGTGACATTTTGACAGAAATTTGACTTTTAGCTACAATTTTCTTTGCTAATGTTAAGGCATCCTCTAAAAGCGTTTCCTCGGAATGAATGGAATTAACAAGCCCCCACTCTTTCGCTTCTTTACCTGTTAGTGGATCACTCGTAAGAAGCATTTCTGTAGCTTTTGCAGTTCCAACATAACGTGGCAAACGTTGACTGCCAGCAAACCCAGGGATTATTCCAAGCTGTAATTCCGGTAATCCTAGCTTTGCATTCTCGGTAGCTAGACGAATATGGCAAGCCATAGCAAGCTCCAATCCCCCTCCTAACGCAGCTCCATGAATCGCAGCGATTACAGGTTTCGAGAAGTTTTCGATACGAGCAAATAACTGTTGCACAACTCTAGAATGTTTCTTTTGCTCTGTTTCTGTTACATCTATAAACTCTTTAATATCTGCACCGGCAGCAAAGAATCGCCCCTCTCCGTGAATAAGAACAACATGAACATTTTGATTGTTCTCTAGATCAGACAATATTGGATTAAACTCTGCTAATAATGCCTTCGATAACGCATTAGCTGGTGGTCGCTGTAAGGTAATGGTTGCAACCTTTTCATGAATCGTTACTTTTAAATTCGTCACATTTACACCCTCCTTTATAAAGGATTATCCCGGAGTCCACTAAGTAACATATTGTGAATTGGTGAAGCTAACGCTACAAGGTCATATTTACAATCTTTCATAACCCAATTCGTTACAACTTCATCGATTGTTCCAAAAATCATTTGACGTGCCAAACGATTGTTTAAGTCAGGGCGAAAATATCTATTTTCTATCCCCTCACTTATTAATTCATCTAATAACATCAAATATCCTTTTAAAATTTCATTAATTTTCTGACGAATTTCTATATTTGATTGACGTAGTTCCAATTGCGTTACGATAGCAAGATGCTTATCTGCTTGTAACTGCTCTAGATGCATTTCGATAAGTAGTTTAAATTTATCACTAGTCGATAACTCTGGAGTAAGACGATCTCGAATAATTCCTACGAAAACTCCCATTTTTTCCTCAAATAAGGACGTCAAAATATCTTCTTTGTTTTCGAAATATAAATAAATGGTTCCATCGGCTACACCAGCCTCTTTAGCAATTTTTGATACTTGTGCTTGATGGTAACCATGATAAGCAATAACTTTTACTGCAGCGTCTATTATCTGGTTATACTTGGGTCCCTTTTTCTTTCCCACGGTTCTCTCCCCTTTCATTATGAATGGCGATTCATTCATAAACTCTATTCTCGTCTCTACTCAAAATAGTCTCTCTTTTCTATTGTAATGAATATATGTTCATTTATAAATGATTTTGTTGAATTATCCAAAATTTCGTAAAAATTGATTAGTTAGATATAAGGGGCTACGGAAGGTGATGGATCATCCTTTTTCCGTAGCCCCTATTCTAACTAATGATTACTAATCTTTTGATCTGCTTCTTGCTTTAGTTTTTCTTCTTCTACTAAAACTCGACGAAGGATTTTGCCAACGAGTGTTTTCGGTAATTCTTGTCGGAATTCATATAGCTTTGGAACTTTATAAGCTGCCAAATGCTTTCTGCAATAATCATCAAGTTCTTTTTCAGTTAAAGAACGTCCTTCTTTTAGAACAATAAATGCTTTAACGGTTTCCCCACGATATTCATCTGGTACACCAATCACAGTAGCTTCTAAAATGTCCTCATGTTCATAGAGGACCTCTTCAATATCACGCGGATAAATATTAAATCCACCTGCAATAATCATATCTTTTTTACGGTCTACAATATAAAAATAACCTTCCTCATCCATATAACCCATATCTCCAGTTAAAAACCACTCATCTTTAAACACTTTTGCAGTAGCTTCCGGCCGATTCCAATAACCCTTCATCACTTGAGGCCCACGTATAGCAATTTCTCCAACTTCATTAATTTCTGCTTTTTCTCCTGTTTCAGCAGAAACAACTGCTACTTCAGTGTCTGGCCATGGAATTCCGATACTACCAGATTTTCTTTTTCCCCATATAGGATTAGCAAGTGCAACCGGTGATGTTTCTGTTAAACCATAGCCTTCTACTAGTTTTCCATCTGTTAACGCTTCAAATTTCTGTTGGACTTCAAGTGGTAATGGAGCAGCCCCACTCAAGCAAGCTTTTATCGATGATAAATCATAATCTTTAATTGCAGGATCATTAATTAATGCAACATACATCGTTGGAGCACCTGGAAAGAGTGTAATCTTTTGTTTTTCTATTGTTTTAAGAACATCTTTCGGTTCAAATTTAGGTAATATTACGATTGTAGAGCCATTCATAATACTGAAGTTCATACTAACAGTCATTCCATACACATGAAAAAATGGGAGCACAGCTAAACTTTTTTCTTCTCCTGGTTTTATTTTATAAGTCCAGTGAATGCATTGTGTTGTATTTACAACAAGATTCTGGTGGGTAAGCATGACACCTTTAGCGGGACCTGTAGTTCCACCAGTATATTGTAAGAGGGCAAGATCTTTAGTCGGATCGATATCGACCGATACTTCGGATAAATCTCCTGCTTTTAGAAATGGTTTAAAATCAAGCGTATGTTGATCATAAACAACGTCAACTTTTATTCCTGTATTTTTCTTTTGAACAATTGGATAGAGTAAGTTTTTTGGGAATGGTAGATAGTCTTTTATGCTTGTGACAATAACGTATTCTAGGTTGGTTTTGGAACGGACTTTTTGGACGCGTGGAAATACTAGATCAAGACAAATGATTACTTTTGCACCTGAATCAACTAATTGATGTTCTAACTCTCTTTCGACATATAATGGATTGGTTTGAACAACAACAGCACCAATCATCAAGGCACCATAGTAGCTGATAACACCTTGGGGACAATTTGCAAGCATAATAGCTACGCGATCACCTTTTTTTACACCAAGCTTCTGTAATTGGTTCGCAAATTTCTTTGATTCTTCATACAGCTCCTTATAAGTCATTTCTTTTCCAAGAAAGTGGAGAGCTACTTGATGTGGATACTTTTTGGTGGATCGTATTAAAAATTCATGCAAACATTTTTCTTCATACTCTAGAGTGTCCGAAACTTCCTCTGGATAATTTTCTAACCAAATTTTTTCAACCTCTGTCATTACTATCTCCTCCTCACCAAAATGATCTTACTCCTTTCTCATAGATTATTCTCCTCCATTCTATTCTATTGTAACTGCTTACAATATTGAATCTTTTTTTTGATTTTTTAAAAAATTCATTTCACAACTCTGAATTAATTAAAAAAGGTTATCTCGAAAGTAGCTAGCCAATTCGAACATATCAAGAATCGATACTTCAAAGTTAGCTGTGCAGTTGAGATAACCTTATAATTGTCAATGGTTGTTTATGGGGCAAAGAAGAGCATAAATATAATTCCAGCTACGATAAACGCCCCACAACTGACATATAAAATTTTCATTAAAAGCTCCACATGCATGTCTCCTCCTGTGAACATCTATCTCGCAATAATACTAGCTCCTATAACATAGGACAATCCTATTGAAATAATCATCGCAATCAAACCAACAGCCCGGTTATCACGTTTAATTTCCTCATCAACTTTAAAGTTAGGTGTTAAAAATTCAAACATAAAATAACTAAATAGCAATAAAAGAAAACCTATAACTCCCCAACCAAGCATTGTTAGAAGTGAATCTGAATACTCAATTGAATGCCTAAATATATTGGCGACTCCAAAGATTTTCCCACCTGTTGCTAAAGCGACTGCTATATTTCCATTTTTTATTTCATCCCAATTTCGATAGCTTGTTACAGTCTCGAAAATTGATAAAAATAAAATTAGGCCTAGCAGAGAGACACTATAATACGCAGAGGTTCTTATCCACTCAATTTCAAATAACACTTCCATACATTTCGCCTTTCTTATTTCAATTCAACAACGGTGTTACCGAGACCACCCTCATTCATTCCACCATCTCGTTCTGCTTTAACATGAGGATGCTTTTTCAGTAATTGTTTAACCCCTTTACGAAGTGCTCCACTGCCCTTCCCGTGAATAATTGACACTTGATGATATCCTGCCAGTAACGCGTCATCTATATATTTTTCAACACGACGCATTGCCTCTTCATAACGTTCCCCACGAAGATCGAGTTCTGCTTTAACATGAGACTCACCACCTCTAATCATTGCGAGGGGTTTAGTTTTCACCGGCTTCGGTCGATCTAATAGTTGTAGGTCATCCTTCTTAACCTTCATTTTCATAATACCCATTTGAACTTGGAATTCATCGTCGTTTATTTTAGTAACAACAGTCCCCTTTTGTCCAAAACTCAGAACTTTCACTTCATCTCCAGCTTGTATATTTTGCTTAGCTTTTGCAGCCATTTTTTTAACTTTCTTTTGTTTTGATGTTAATTTAGGCGCTGCTTGCTCAAGGTGTTTCTTTGCATCTATAATTTGATGTTCTTTTACTGATAAGCCTTCTTTTTGCATCTCCCTTAGCTCACCGATAATCAGTTCAGCTTCTTCTTTTGCTTCCTTTACAGCTTTTTCTGCTTTTTCTTCTGCTTCTTTAAAGATGCGTTCTTTTTCGTCTTCTAATTTTTCTAATTGTCTAATAAGATCTTCACGTAAAGTCTCTGCTTCTAGACGAAGTGTCCGTGCTTCTTCTCGTTCAGATTCGGCTGATTTTTGACTTGTTTCTAAAGAAGAAATCATGTTTTCAATTTGATTCGTTTCGCTATCAATTTGTTCTTTTGCTTTTTCAATCACTCTTTCATCAAGACCTAGCCTTCTAGAGATGGCAAAGGCATTACTTCGTCCTGGTACTCCAATTAAGAGGCGATATGTGGGGCGCAAGGTTTCTACATTAAATTCCACACTAGCATTCATTGCTCCCTCACGGTTATACGCATATCCTTTTAATTCACTATAATGAGTTGTTGCGACAACACAAGCTCCCCGATTATAAACATCATCAAGGATCGAGATGGCAAGCGCTGCACCTTCTGTTGGATCTGTTCCCGCACCAAGTTCATCAAAAAGGACAAGACTTTGAAAATCAACCTTTCCTAATATGTCAACTATGTTTGTCATGTGAGAGGAGAATGTACTTAAGCTTTGTTCAATTGATTGTTCATCACCAATATCAGCAAATACTTGTTTAAAAACAGCCAACTCCGATTCCTCTTCAACAGGAACATGTAAACCTGATTGTGCCATTATTGTAAGCAAACCGACGGTCTTTAACGTGACAGTCTTCCCACCTGTGTTAGGACCTGTAATGATAAGAGAACGATATTCATCACCTAATTCCACATCGATTGGGACAACCTCATCTTCAGGCAATAGTGGATGACGAGCTCTTTTTAAATGCATATAACCATTTTCATTCAGTTTCGGCTCTGTTGCCTTGATTTGGCTTGCATAATGTGCCTTGGCAAAGATAAAGTCTAACACCGCTAAAACCTGTAGATTATAAATAAGTACATCGGCTACCTCTGCCACTTGACTAGATAACCTAGCTAAGATCCGTTCAATCTCTTGCTTTTCATTTGCCTTCGCTTCCCGTAATTGATTGTTCAATGTTACAATCGCTTGTGGTTCGATAAATAGAGTTGCCCCTGAACCTGATTGATCGTGAACAATTCCTCCAAAAGAACTACGATACTCTTGTTTAACTGGGATAACAAATCGATCGTTTCGAATGGTCACAATCGAATCTGATAACATCTTTTGTGTATTGGATGACCTCGTTATACTATCCAACTTCGATCGAACTGCCGATTCATAACTTCTAACTTGTTGACGAATTGTTCTTAACTCAGGGCTAGCTGAGTCAAGGACATGTCCATTATCATCAATGCATTGTTTTATATCTCGTTCTACATCTGTTAAAGATTCTATTTGCAATGCGTATTCATAGAGCAGTGGCAATTCAATTTCTTCTTCTTCAACCATGGTAGTAATAAACTTTTTTAAACGTCGTCCCCCATAGATCGTACTGGCAATGGCAATCAATTCATTGCTAGCGAGTGCGCCTCCAATTTTTGCCCGTTTTGCATGAGCTGCTACATCGGTAATTCCACCAAGGGGGGCTTGGCCTTTTAACCTGAGAACCTTTGCACCTTCTGCAGTTTCATGTTGCCATACACGAACTTCTTCAATAACAGTAGACGGTCTTAGAGCTTCAATTTTTTGTCTTCCTAATGAAGATGACACATGGTCGAGCAATTGTTTTTTCATTTTTTCATACTCTAGTACCCGTAACACTCGTTCCATAAACGTAACTCCTTCTATTTACTCGATAGATATAGCTTGTGACCAAGTAGAAACTTGCTCGCATAAGCACAAAAAGCACAAAGCTCCATTATTGATTTCTAATAATCAATTTTTTCGATTTAAAAATTGTATAAGCTTTTCTAGTCGCCATGTGTTAATAACAGATTCCGGCTTAAGCATTGCTTTTCTAGCCACTGCTGTACCGTAAGACATTAAATCCAGTGAATCTGTATTGTGTGCATCGGTGTTAATTGCCATAACCACTCCTGCTTCCTCTGCTTTTTTCAGCCAATGGGCCGATAAATCTAAGCGATGTGGGTTCGCATTAAGTTCAAGTGCAGTGTTTGTTTCTTTTGCTAAATCAATCAACATGTCCACATCAACATCATATCCATCTCGGCGTCCAAGCAACCTGCCTGTTGGGTGGGCAATTAAATCAACATGTTTGTTTTTAAGTGCGTTTTTTAATCGTTTCATAATTGTTTCTCGGTCTTGCTGAAACGAAGAATGAATCGCTGCAATAACAAAATCAACCTCTGCTAGAATGTCATCCCCATAATCCAAAGTTCCATCGGGTAAAATATCCATTTCAATCCCCGTTAAAATTGTAAAGTCATCATATTGTTCGTTTAAAGCCTTTATTTTTTCGTGTTGTTGTCTTAACCGTTCTTCAGACAATCCATTTGCCACTCGTAAGTATTTCGAATGATCAGTAATTGCAATATACTCATAGCCTCTAGCCTTTGCAGCTTCAACCATCTCTTCAATTGAATGAGCTCCATCACTCCACGTTGTATGCATGTGGAGATCACTTCTAATATGTGTATTAGTTAAATAAACTATTGGATCATTAGGTTCAACAGAACTTTCTACTTCACCTTGGTCTTCTCTAGCCTCAGGAGGAATGAACGCAAGCTGAAAGTGAGAAAAGAACTCTTCTTCCGACTGGAATGTTGTGATTTCACCTGTTTCGAGATTCTCAACACCGTATTCACTGATTCTTTCTCCGCGCTTTTTCGCAAGTTGACGCATCTTAACATTATGATTTTTTGATCCGGTAAAATGATGCAAAGTTGTTGCAAATTCCTCTGGACCTACAAGCCTAAAATCAACAGAGATCGGGAATTCTTGTGTAATTTCCACGGATACTTTTGTGTCTCCACTTGCAATAATATTGCTAATAGCCTCAAGTTCAAGCAGCTTCCCTTTGACCATTTCCGGCTCAACTGTAGCGATAATAAAATCTAAGTCCTTAACGGTTTCACTCATCCTACGCAGACTGCCTGCACGCGAAAAACGTAAAACACCATCCATTTTATCTAAAGCATATTCAATTCGTTCTGCCAGGGGTAAAACGATTGGAAGCGCCAAACGTTCCGGTCTCGTATTTGCTTCTTCAATCGCAAGTAAAATTTTTTCCTCCGTTTTCTTCCCAAATCCAGCTAATTGCTGGACCTTTTTCTCTTCACAGACCTGTTTGAGAGTATCAATACAAACGACATTTAATTCTTTATATAACTTTCCAATCTTCTTTCCTCCAAGCCCGGGAAGTTTAAGAAGTGGCAAGAGCCCAGACGGAACTTCCTTTTTTAGTTCCTCTAATAACGTAGATTTCCCTTCCGTCTTTAGTTCAAGTATTACATCTGCTGTTCCTTTACCGATGCCACTTAAAGAAGCAGGATTTTCTATTTCAGCTAATGTCCGCTCATCCGACTCGAGAGCAAGAGCTGCTTTTCTATATGCAGATATTTTAAAAGGATTATCTCCTTTAATTTCCAAGTAAGTAGCAATCGTCTCTAACTGACGAATGACATCTTTTTTATTCATCTTCACCGTTCCTTTCTATAAACCATCATACCGATAGTTAGTGGTTAAAATCAACGCATCTACATTAAAATAAGAGCCTGATCACTGACCAGACTCTACATTCAATTCCCGCACTATAATTGATTCATAATCCATAATTCTTTTAACCAATCCGATAGAAATGGAGTATGATTAAGCATGACTTGAACAACGATTGACCGTTGTATCATTTCTTGAACAAACTCGATAGGTAAGAGGGCTGCAACAAAGAGAACGATGAATAAAATTAAATACGTCTCTATAAAGCATAAGATCCCACCCAAGAGCCGATTGACAGACCGTAAAATTGGCAAATGCGCTAGGAAATCTAACATAGATCCTAGTATATGAAGGAGAATTTTCGTAGCAAAAAACAAGATTGCAAACGCAATACCTGAATAGTATACTCCTTCAGCATCAAACGAATTTATGATCATTCCAACTGCACTATCCGAGGAAATTTGGGGATACGGCACCCAAAGCCTAATATATACGGCTAATTCTCTAAAATAAGTATATGCGATAAAGATAGCTATAATAAAACTTAGCAAATGGATGATTTGAAGAATGAATCCTCTTCTTCTACCAATAAAGAAACTACAAAATAAGATAAATAGAATTAGAAAACTAAGCATGTTAATCTTCTCCTGTCGTTCTTTCTTCGTTGACGTTTTCTTTTAACATTTCATTTTCTTTTTTTAACTTCATATAATCATCAACAATATTAACAGCTGTTAAAACAGCCAAACGTGTTGTATCTAAATACGGATTTCTTTTTTTTATTTCCTTCATTTTCTGATCCACTATATGAGCCACTTCTTTTACATATGTCGGAGGCTCTTCACCGACGACTGTATACTGTTGACCATATATTGAAACAGTGATCCGTTGCTTTTCTTTTTGCTTTGCCACGGAAAAAGCCTCCTATCCTAAATCAAGATGCATGTTGAAATATGTCATAAAAATACCATCTTCTATCATAACATGAAGGTTCAGTTATGAAAACATAGTGTTTTAAAAATAGGACAAAACGAGGGTCTTACTACAATTGAGCAACCCTCGAAGGAATAAGTATTAGTGATTTCAAAAAAATATGCCATGTCGTATCTTGTCCACACAATATTTTTTATAAAATGAAAATAATTTTTAACATAAAAAAGGCTATTGAGCATATCAAAACAATGACTCAATAGCCTTTTTTTATAATATTATGCACGTAACGTTGCGTCAACATGCTCTTCTAACATTTTTAACACTTTAGTATGAGCTTTTGTCACCTCTTCATCGGTTAACGTTCCTTCAGGATCAAGGTATGTTAACGAGAATGCAAGTGATTTCTTTCCTTCTTCCATATGTTCACCTTCATATAAATCAAAGAGACGAACATCTTTTAACAGTTCTCCACCAGCCCAATGGATAACAGCTTCGACTTCTCCTGCTGTACGGTGTGTGTCGACAACAAGAGCAATATCACGAACAATTGCCGGATAACGAGGGAGCGTTTGATACGTCACTGGTTGAGACTTAAACGTTAACATTGACTCTAATTCTAGTTCAAACACATATGTCTCTTTTATCCCTAACTCTCTTTGCAAGGCTGGATGAACTTGTCCAATAAAACCGATTTCTTTCCCATCTAGTTTTACAAGTGCTGTTCTTCCCGGGTGCAGATCAGGCATTTTTGCTTGTTCAAACACAATTTGGTCGAGAACTCCTAATTGTTTAAATGTCCCTTCTAGAATCCCCTTTACAACAAAGAAATCTACAGCTTTTTTCTCACCTTGCCAGCTATGTTCATGCCATAGCCCTGTTAGTGCACCGGCAACCATCTCTCGTTCCGTTGGTTGTTTCGTTAATGTTTCTTCATCCGATAGAAAGATTGAACCCACTTCAAAAACATGTACATCTTGATTTTTACGATTAACGTTATAGCTCAACACATCAAATAAATGTGGAATTAGGCTTGTACGCATCGTACTTCGATCTTCACTCATTGGCATCGCTAAACGAACTGGTGATGTTTGATTTGTTTCAAATGCAAACCCTTTTGCTTTTTCAGGACTTGTTAACGAATAAGTGATGACTTGGGATAAACCAGAGCTTTCAAGAACGCGTCGAACATGGCGTCTCTTTTTCTGATAGTCTGTTAATGTACCTTGTGTGGTCGCACCTTGTGGAAGAGTTGTCGGAATGTGATCATAACCATATAATCTCGCTACTTCTTCCATTAAATCTTCTTCAATTTGGATATCGGAACGGCGTGATGGAATCGTTACGTTCAGAACAGTGCCATCTTGTTCATACGTAAACCCTAGACGCGACATGAATGATGCTGCTTCTTCAATCGTAACATTCATTCCTAGACGATTGTTTACCCGTTCAAGATCAAGGCGTACGGTTGCCATCTCATATGACAAAACATCTTTTTCTACTACACCAGAAACAATCGTTCCACCTGTTAACTCAGCAATCAGTGCAGCAGCTCGTCTTCCTGCTGCAAGTACACGGTCTTGATCGACTCCTTTTTCATACCTTGTACTTGCGTCACTTCTCAGTCCTAAATCACGTGATGCTTTACGAATAGTAGCTCCTTTAAAATAAGCTGCCTCTAATAGAACCGTTGTCGTTCCTTCATGAACTTCAGAAGTTGCTCCCCCCATAACACCAGCGATCGCTACTGGTTCCTGTCCATTTGTAATAACAAGATGATCCCCAGTAAGTGTACGCTCTTGATCATCTAATGTGATGATTTTCTCGCCATCATGAGCGCGACGTACCAAAACCTCTTTTGAACCGAAACGATCGTAATCAAACGCATGAAGTGGTTGACCGTATTCAAGCAATACATAGTTAGTAACATCCACCACATTGCTAATTGGTCGAATTCCAGCTGCCATAAGACGATTTTGTAACCAAAGTGGAGACGTACCAACTTTAACGTTTTTGATAATAATGGCTCCATAATACGGGTTGTCCTCTGTCGCTTCTACTTGAACATCGATATAATCAGATGCCTGTTCATCATTTGTCACTACATCAATTGAAGGGAGTGTTACTTCACGTTCATATAGAGCACCAACCTCATAAGCAACTCCTAACATATTTAGACAATCTGCACGGTTAGGAGTTAAATCTAACTCTAAAACTTCATCATCTAGGTTAAGAGCAGCTAGGGCGTCACTTCCTACTTCAACTGGATCGTTAAAAACATAGATTCCTTCAGAAAACTCCTTTTGTACAAGCTTGGTCTCGATTCCGAGTTCTTGCAAGGAGCAAATCATTCCTTGTGATACTTCGCCACGGAGTTTTGCTTTTTTTATTTTAAAGTTTCCAGGCAGAACAGCTCCTACCTTCGCAACAGCGACATGTTGTCCAGCAGCTACGTTCGGTGCCCCACAGATAATTTGTACAAGCTCTTCCTCGCCAATATCTACTTGACAAACATTTAACTTATCGGCATTCGGATGTCGCTCACATTCTTTCACATGACCAACAACTACGCCTGACACTCCTTGGTTTAATTGATGCACAAAATCAATCTCAATCCCACCACGAGTCATTTTTTCTGCGATGTCGCGTGCAGAAAGGTCTTTTACATCGATATAATCTTGTAACCACTTATAAGAGACTAACATTTATACTCCTCCTTACACCCGTTTGAACTGCGCTAGAAAACGCATATCATTTGTATAGAAATGACGAATATCATCAATGTCGTACTTTAACATCGCTAAGCGCTCTACACCCATTCCAAACGCAAAGCCACTATATTTTGTCGAATCAAACCCACTCATTTCCAAAACCCGTGGGTGAACCATTCCGGCACCTAATACCTCAATCCAACCAGACTGTTTACAAACACGGCAACCTTTGCCTAAGCACATCCCACAAGAAACATCGACTTCTACTGATGGTTCAGTAAACGGGAAGAAACTTGGACGCAAACGAATGTTACGATCTTCCCCAAAAAATGACTTCGCAAATTGTTCAAGCACTCCTTTTAAATCACTCATCCGTACATTCTCATCGACGAATAAGCCTTCAATTTGCATGAATTGGTGAGAATGCGTTGCATCATCATCATCACGGCGAAACACTTTCCCTGGACAGATAACTTTCACAGGACCTTGTCCTTTATGTATTTCCATCGTTCTTGCTTGCACAGGAGATGTATGAGTACGTAATAATAGTTCTTCTGTAAAGTAAAAGGAATCTTGCATATCTCGCGCCGGATGGTCTTTCGGTAGATTTAATGCTTCAAAATTGTAATAATCCACTTCGACTTCCGGTCCTTCAGCAACTGAGAATCCCAGTCCTAAAAATGCCTCTTCGACTTCTTCAACAACTTGTGTTAATGGATGAGTCGATCCTCCCTGAACAGGGCGTCCTGGCAATGTTACATCTATACTTTCACTAGCAAGTTGTTGTTCAATTGCTGCTCTTTCAAGTTCTTTTTCTTTTTGTTCGACTTGTTCTTTAATCACATCACGAACATCATTTGCCATTTGCCCAATGACTGGGCGCTCTTCTGGTGATAGTTTGCCCATGCCTCTTAATACTTCTGTAATCGGCCCCTTTTTACCTAAATAAGCAACCCTCACATCCTGCAATGCTTTTACATCTTCAGCAGCTGCAACCTTTGCAAGAGCTTCCTCCTGCAAAGCTTCTAATCGTTCACGCATTATTTTGCCTCCTTTAGATTGATAGTTCATTTCAAACGCTGACACGACTATCAGAGAAAAAATCTCAAAATAAAGAGCCTTCGCTCCCGCAAAAGGGACGAAGACTCGTGGTACCACCCTTATTAATGAGAGAAAGCTGTGTGTAGAGTGTCAATTCAAACTGCCAGACCTCATACAGCTATGCTCATTATCTTCATTGTGTTAACGGTTATAAACCGGGACACCTTCACAAAATATTTGTGGTCCAGTGCCTGCTCCAGAGTGAATTCAGTTTTCCCTTCCATAAAAATGCTTGCAGTCTAAGGCACTTTTTCCCTGAATGGTGGATAAAAACGTACTACTCTCTTTCTTTGCATTTAGAAATATTTTCTTGATTATTTATTATAGTGAATATATTCACGCGATGCAACTGACTTTTTCAATTATCCTTTTAAATGATAGAGCAAAATACCAGTTGCTACCGAAACATTTAATGATTCCGCTTGTCCATAGATTGGTATGTAGATATTCTGATCAGTCTGTTCGAGTAAGGAACTAGAAACTCCTTCCCCCTCATTCCCCATGATTAAAGCAAAATGATTTTGAGGTTCAATCGCAGTGTAAGAGCTTGCTTCTTTTAAAGCCGTTCCAAACACAGGTATTGATGAGTCCTGAAAAGTTGTAATCCAATTCTCTAGCTCTCCTCTCATAACAGGCAAATGAAAGATTGATCCTTGAGAAGCTCGTACGACCTTACTATTAAAAATGTCTACACTCCCTTCACCAAGAATCACCCCCGTCATTCCTGCTGCATCTGCTGTACGAATCATCGTACCTAGGTTCCCTGGGTCTTGAATTCGGTCTAATAGTAAATATTGTCCATCCAACTTTTCAACCTTTGGTGCAGTTGGGATCAAGCAAACAGCCGCAATTCCTTGTGGCGTCTTAGTCTCAGAAAGCTCTTTCATGACTTGTTCACTAATTAGAATCACGTCTTGATCCTGTATCTTCATAGTTTGTGGAGGATTGGCTCCTTCTGTCATTAAAATGTATTCAACGGCCATTTCGGCCTTTATTGCCTCTTCGACAAGGTGATATCCCTCGACAAGAAAACGTCCTAACGTCTCTCTTCCTTTTTTAGTATGTAGTTTCTTCCATCGTTTCACATGTTCATTTTTAATTGAATCAATTCGTTTCATGCTCTACTCCTTTAACAGCTTCTATCTTATTTCATCATTCTACCCATTTTTTTCGTTATAATCCAGTCAATGCTGATCCATACTATAAGTAGTTTCATTAAACTATAATAAGGGAGTGTTCCAAATGGGATTTAACTTACGTGGTGCGATCTTGTCAAATATTCAAGGAAATTCAGAACAAGAAGTTGAAGCGACTATTGTAGATGCTGTACAACGAGGCGAAGAGAAAATGCTGCCAGGCCTCGGCGTCATGTTTGAAGTATTTTGGAAAAACGCTAGTGAAGAGCAAAAAGATGCAGTTTGTCAACAAATTAGCCAAGGTCTCCAATAATAAGCTAAAAAGGTTATTTCAAGAGCAATAATAGGGGTGCTAAAGGTCAAGATCAGACCTTTGGCACCCCCCTTTCGTTAAAGCTTATTCAAATGTAATCTTATTAACGGTATCTCTGTCTAATTTCTTAATCACTTCTACGATTAACTTCACCGCATTTTCATAGTCATCTCGATGAAGCATTGCAGCATGAGTGTGAATGTAACGAGTTGCAACGGTAATTGATAATGCAGGTACACCGTTAGCAGTTAAGTGAATCGCACCTGAATCTGTACCGCCACCAGCCATTGAGTCAAATTGATAAGGGATGTTATGCTCATCAGCTGTATCTGTCACAAAGTCGCGTAAACCTTTATGTGAGATCATAGAAGCATCATATAAAACGATTTGTGGACCTTCTCCCATTTTCGCAAGCGCTTCTTTCTCAGTCACACCTGGTGTATCACCTGCAATTCCTACGTCAACGCCAAAACCGATATCCGGTTCAATTAAATGGGCAGACGTCCTAGCCCCACGTAGGCCTACTTCTTCTTGAACAGTCCCCACTCCATAAACGACATTTGGATGGTCTTGACCTTGTAGCCCTCTCAAAACATCAATTGCTATAGCACAACCAATTCGATTATCCCAAGCCTTCGCCATTAGTAATTTCTCATTTTTCATAACGGTAAACTCACAAACAGGAACGACAGAATCACCAGGACGGACGCCAAACTCTATCGCTTCTTCTTTACTCGTTGCACCAATGTCAATAAACATGTCTTTTTTATCGACTGGCTTTTTACGCGCTTCAGGTGCAAGAATATGTGGGGGCTTTGACCCAATAACTCCAGGGATATTGCCATTTTTCGTCATGACTGTTACACGCTGAGCTAACATGACCTGCTCCCACCATCCACCGACCGTTTGAAAGCGTAGAAAACCTTTATCATCAATACTTGTAACCATAAACCCAACTTCATCCAAGTGGCCAGCAACCATAATTTTCGGTCCATCAGCAAGGCCCGTTTTCTTAGCAATAAGGCTACCTAGTTTATCCGTTGTAACTTCATCTGCAAAAGGGGTTATGTATTTCGTCATTACTTCACGAGCTTCTTTCTCATTACCTGGCACACCATTGGCATCTGTTAAATCTTTTAACATTTGTAATCGCTCATCTAGATTCGTCATTACGCGTTACAGCCTCCTAACTTCATTTTCATGTTTAGTATACAGAAAGTTATTTCGTTACTCAAATAAATTGGATAAGTAATGAAATTAGTATCCTCTATCTTGTCGCTCGTGGTTCACTTTATTCTTCTCTAAATATGATTGTTCAATCTCAATTCGAGTAAACCCTAATTGTTGCCCTAATGTTAAAAATGAGGCAACCAACAGTTGATATGATTCTTTTGATTGGATTTCCCCTAACTGATAACCTCGTTTTATAATAAGTAGAAATTGTTCTGTTAGACTTAGTTCTTCTCTATACTCATCTTTGATTTCAACATCAGTATAGTCGAGTGCTAAACCAAGTGTTAACACGAAATGCAAACCATCTACATACTCCTCTAAAACAACACTTCGCTCTGATGATGGTTTTTTGCTCCAATATTTAAAGCATCGTGTTTCATTCGCTAATTCGCTTACTTCTACAATAAAGGCAAGCAGTTTTTCATTAAATAAGTCAACATTTTGCAAGTTGTGTTCTTCGACAATTCGGTCATTTAGTTGTTTTTGTATCGCGAATAATTTTATAATATCCATCATTTTTCTCCTTTTTCTATAGTATAACAATTGTTATTAAAAAAGACGTAACCAAATGTAAAGTCGTTCGTATATAAAGTAGAGGTCTTTACTTATATTAGTAAAATGTGTCAAAATCAAAATACATGCATTGGTACCTCATAAGGAGGAAATTGATTATGGTTATTTTATTTCGCTTATTGTTATTAATTGCGTTAATCGTCCTTGCATACAGCGCCTTTAAGTATTTGTTTCATCCACGACGTAAACTAGAACATGCACACGAACGTAAGCACTATTTCTTCTTTGATGACCACAAAGATGTACGAAAAAATTTCCTCATTACGTACAAAGGTGTCATGTTTGAAGGGGAAAAGTACTTAGGGACAACCGATCAAGCTTTTGAAATTGTCTCGATTTATGTATGGGCAAAGCGCACTGATCAGTTAACTGGCTTATCGAAAGAGGACTTTCAATTTATTGAAGATGATATTCACTTGCGTTATCCAAATGCAAAAGTGGAATGGAAAAGTCCTATAAAAGAGTTACTGCGTAAATAAATCCACCTAAAAGTAAAGGTGATGAACATTTTTAAAATGCTCATCACCTTTTTAGTAGCTTAAAGATAGTAAACTACTAAAATGAAGCTATTATGAATTTTTAGGAGAAAAGAAATCGTCCCACTTAATATTTGTTCGCTTTTTTCGAAAAAACAAAAACAAAATCATTAAAAATAAGGCAAATATCCCCGTACCAGCTAGTGGTAATTCATGAATCATATCCCCAAAAGCCGTATAAACAACTGCAGGAGGTATGCTTACTAAGAACGAATACTTTGTATATTCTTTTAAGTTCTTCGATGTTTCAATTAAATACAAAGACACTAAATGAAAATGAATAAAGGGCATGATTCTCATCACCATCATCTGAGCTACTGTAAGTTGATGCTTATCTTTTAAAAACCGTTTTTTCAACCTCGACAGTTTGTCTCGCAGGCTTGGTAAAATGTGGATAAGACCATAAAATACAACACTTACGGCTGTTAATCCAATGATTGAATAAATAGAACCATATAAAGTTCCGAACAAATAACCACCAATTAGGCAAATAAGTATGACTGGAATGAATAAGACCTGCCTAAAAACATGGAGCAAGACAAAGAACATTGGAGCCAACCAACCACTTTTTTCGATAAATTGTAATGAACTATCTAAAAACTCCTCCATTTTCAGTCCTCCTCTCTCTAGTCTATGCTGAGACGTATGGTAAGATGAAGACAAGTAATCCCAATTGAACAAAAATAATAACGGGAATTCCGATGGAGAAATTTTTATGTTTTGTTTTATGTCGAAACTTTCTCATCCCAACATAAATCCCCACACTTCCACCGATAAGTGATAATTGAAACAAAGTACGTTCAGGTACTCTTCTCTCGTGTCGCTTTGCTCGTGCTTTATCCATTCCCATTACAATAAAAGCAATGACGTTAGCGATCAATAAATAGCTAAATATAATCATCATTACACCCTTTTCAACAAATAAAAAAACGCGACCAAAGCCGCGTTTTTTTATTTTTATGCATTAAGGCTTGCTTTTGCTTTTTCAGCAAGTTGTGCAAATGACTTTTCGTCAGTAACAGCAAGTTCAGCAAGCATTTTACGGTTAACATTGATATCAGCTAACTTTAAACCGTGCATGAAACGGCTGTAAGAAAGACCATTCATACGCGCAGCTGCATTGATACGTGTAATCCATAGCTTACGGAAGTCGCGTTTCTTGTTGCGACGATCGCGATAAGCGTATAGTAAAGACTTCATTACCTGTCCTTGCGCTGATTTAAATAATGTATGTTTAGAACCGTAATATCCTTTAGCTAACTTTAATACCTTCTTACGACGACGACGAGCGACATAACCGCCTTTTACTCTTGGCATCGAAGTTCCCTCCTTCTTCTATCAAACCGATCAATTATTTTTTGTACGTTAACATTTGACGAATACGTTTAAAGTCACCAGAATGAACCATTCCAGCTTTGCGTAGTTTACGCTTTTGCTTTTGTGACTTGTTACCGAATAAGTGACTAGTGAATGCGTGTGAACGCTTCAGCTTTCCAGATCCTGTTTTCTTGAAACGCTTAGCTGCTCCACGGTGAGTTTTCATTTTTGGCATAACTCAGGTCCTCCCTTTTATCTTGTTCAAACTAAAGATATTACTTCTCCGTTTTAGGAGCTAAGATAAGGAACATGCTACGTCCTTCCATCTTAGGCATCGCTTCAACCGTTGCAATATCTTCACATTCTTTTGCAAGACGCTCTAATACTTTCCGTCCAATTTGAGAATGAGTAATGGCACGTCCACGGAAGCGGATCGCTGCTTTTACCTTGTCTCCCTTTTCTAGGAATTTTCGAGCATTACGAAGCTTCGTATTAAAGTCATTGTCTTCAATTGTTGGGCTCAAGCGAACCTCTTTCACATTGATAACCTTTTGCTTTTTACGTGCTTCTTTGTCTTTCTTTTGTTGCTCATAACGGAATTTTCCGTAGTCCATGATGCGACATACAGGTGGTTTCGCAGTTGGAGCTACACAAACTAAATCAAGATTGACATTTTGTGCCATTTGAAGTGCTTCTTGTTTGGATTTCACACCAACTTGATCACCGTTTGCTCCAATAAGACGTACTTCACGTGCACGAATCCCTTCATTGACCAACATGTCTTTACTAATAATGAGCCACCTCCAAAGGATTTTAACGAATCAAAGCAAGGTATCGCATAGCCTTTCAATTGGCTATACACCTTCATTCAACTGCAAAAAAAGTGTGGGCATACTACGCCCACACTTTGTCCATTCGTTCAAATGAAACTGATTATACCTGCCAACTGCATATGCGTCAATCAGGTGAGAAGCGGGCGCTTCTGCTTGCTTTGTTTCTCATGTTAAATTGTTTACTAAATGACTATATCACATATCATTTACCGGAGTCAACTCTTTAGTGTCCGACTTTATTATTCTAACTCGTAAATAAAAAGAAAGCAAGAGTTAGTTCCCAAAGGGTGATTTTCCCTTTGGGAACTTACTCGATACGGTGTGCGAAGCCGTTGCCTGTCCTTTAGCCCATTATGAGTGGGGTTCTCGTAATGGGCGTGCAACGCGCGCAGCCACCATTCTTCCCAAAGGGTGCTTTTTCCCTTTGGGAACTTACTCGATACGGTGTGCGTAGCCGTTGCCTGTCCTTTAGCACTATATGAGTGGGGTTCTCATATAGGGCGTGCAACGTGCGCTGCCACCGTACTTCCCTGTTTCACTTCTCGCTTCCCCAAAGGGTGATTTTCCCTTTGGGAACTTACTCTACTTCCTAGCTTCTGCTTTCATCTGCTCGACAAACTGACTTAAAGACACGGATTCAGAATCTTGCTCACCGTACTTTCTAATATTAACAGCCATTGCTTCCTTCTCCTTATCACCTAAAACGAGCATATAAGGAATCTTTTGCATTTGAGCTTCACGGATCTTGTAGCCGAGTTTCTCGTCCCGTTCATCAATTTCTACTCTTACTCCAACTGCTTGAAGATCTTCTTGAACTTTTTTGGCATATTCAAGGTGAACATCATTTGAAACAGGAATAATTTGAGTCTGTACAGGAGCTAACCACGTCGGAAATGCCCCTTTGTACTCTTCAAGTAAAAATGCAACAAATCGTTCCATCGTAGAAACAACACCACGGTGAACAACGACTGGACGATGCTGCTGACCATCTTCCCCTACATAAGTTAGGTCAAAACGCTCAGGTAATAAGAAGTCCAACTGTACTGTTGATAACGTCTCTTCTTTGCCAAGCGCCGTTTTTACTTGAACATCAAGTTTAGGACCATAAAAAGCAGCTTCGCCTTCTGCTTCATAATAATCGATACCTTCAAGCTCATTCATTGCATCTTTTAACATACCTTGTGCTTTATTCCACATTTCATCGTCATCGAAATACTTTTCTGTATCTTCTGGATCACGGTACGAAAGACGGAATTTATAGTCCTCGATCCCAAAATCATTGTACACTTCTTGGATAAGACGTACTACGCGTAAAAATTCATCTTTAATTTGGTCAGGACGACAGAAAATGTGTGCATCATTTAGTGTCATTCCTCTAACACGCTGAAGTCCAGAAACTGCACCAGACATTTCATAACGATGCATCATTCCGAGTTCAGCAATACGTAATGGAAGTTGACGGTAGCTTCTCATTTCTTGTTTGTACACCATCATATGGTGAGGACAGTTCATCGGGCGTAATACAAATTCTTCATTATCACGCTCCATAACAGGGAACATATCGTCTTTATAATGATCCCAGTGACCAGAAGTTTTATACAATTCAGAACTTCCAAGAATCGGTGTATATACATGCTGATAACCAAGACGTTCCTCTTTATCAACAATGTAACGCTCAATAATACGGCGAACAGTAGCTCCCTTTGGAAGCCATAACGGCAATCCTTGGCCTACTTTTTGCGATAGCGCAAAAATGCCGAGCTCTTTTCCTAGTTTACGGTGGTCTCGTTCTTTCGCCTCTTCTAGTAGTCGAAGATGCTCCTTCAATTCTTCCTTTTTAAAGAACGCTGTCCCGTAAATACGTTGTAGCATCTTGTTTTTACTATCTCCACGCCAGTAAGCACCAGCTAAGCTTAGTAGTTTAAATTCTTTAATTTTATTCGTTGATGGAATATGAACGCCACGACAAAGATCAAAAAATTCTCCCTGTTCATAAATCGTTAGCATTTCTCCTTCTGGAATCGCCTCAATTAATTCGAGCTTGTACTCATCACCAATTTCTTTATACTTTTGAACCGCTTCCTCACGAGATACTTCAATGCGGTTAACTTCAAGATTTTCAGAAATAATACGTTTCATTTCTTTTTCAATCTTTGGTAAATCTTCTGGTGTAAGCGACTCCTCAGAGTCAATATCATAATAGAACCCACCTTCAATAACAGGCCCTACTCCTAATTTCACATTTTTATAAAGACGTTTAATTGCTTGAGCCATCACATGTGCCGTACTATGACGCATAATTTCCAAAGCCTCTTCTGAATCTGGTGTTACGATTGCAATTTCTCCATCTTCTGTAATCGGTGTACGCAGATCAAGTAATGTATCATTTAACTTACCGGCAAGCGCCTTTTTCTTTAAGCCAGGACTAATTGATGCAGCGATATCTTCTGTTGTCGTTCCACTCGGAAACTCCTTTACAGCACCATCTGGAAACGTAATTTTCACATCATCCATGCTTGTCCACTCCTTCTCTTTTTTTACTAAAATAAAAAACACCCATCCCTCCATATAGAAGGGACGAGTGTAGTTCGTGGTTCCACCCTTGTTC
Organism: Halalkalibacter sp. HAAS-P014; assembly: GCF_056619965.1. Taxonomy (NCBI): domain Bacteria; kingdom Bacillati; phylum Bacillota; class Bacilli; order Caryophanales; family Bacillaceae; genus Halalkalibacter; species Halalkalibacter sp. HAAS-P014. The sequence goes on from NZ_JBWQTV010000022.1 coordinate 22,040, forward strand.
AAGAATTACGTATGATCAAAAACTCATAGCAATTCTCCTCAAGATACATCATAACGGTTGTATACCGGCGCCAGATAATCCACAACGTGTTTCCCTGTCGCAGTTCAGAGGTGGTAAGAACGTCATTCAAGCTAGGAAGCTTGCAGCAAATGCCTCCCTCTCTGATAACTGAATAAAACGCCTCATGTCCTCATCAAGACTCTTAGTTGATTTGACTGTGATATGTAGTATTATAGGGAGCCTTGTTTAGAAAATCAAGAGGAAACCAAAAAAATGGCTGAAGTCGTCCTTTTCATCTTGATTCAAAAACTCAATTCCATTCTTGTTCATACGCCTTTAGCGGGTACAACTTCATTCGCTCTTGAAAGATCGCTTGAATCGATAGAATGACACCGTGATCTGGATCATCTGAAAAAACATGAACAAGCCTTGGCACCATACTAACCAATGGACTTATGACCATTTCTTCAATATCGACTCCTTGTTCAAATACGAGGTCTTCCTGCAAATGAAACAACAATTCCTCTTTCGTCATTCTCCTGAAATGTTCATCATAAAACGTAAACGTTCCATCATGAACGACGTACACCAAGTCAAGTTTTGGACGCTTAAATTGCACAAACTGACGAAAATCTTCAATCATGTTTTGATATTCTTGTTCTAACATATACTCATCGATCGCCATTTCCACACAATCAATAAGGATCTCTCCATAATCACGTAACCGAAACGTTAGAAACGGTTCGTAGTAAAAGGTCGTATTTTCTTCAAGGTGATTAGAGAACGCCTTATAAATAAATTCTCTGCGATTAAAGAATGGTTTCATTTGTGGCAAATCATTACGATCACCTTCTAATATTGAGCGTGCAATCGTCAATATTTGCTCCTGTTCTTCTTCATCATAAAAGTAAAACATCGTTTCAATAATATCTAACAGCCACTCATCTTCTTTCGTATTAATAACGTAATCGGTTAGGATAGAAGCTAGCAAAGGATGGAATGAATCATAAAAGTTAATATGCTTGTGTGCATAGTTTAGAATAATTGTATCATCGCCTTCTGCTCTAATGGCTCCTCCTAAACCGTACGCAGCGTACTTTTGGATATACGCTGTCAGTTGACTTAACAACTGTTTGCAATCTTGTTCTTTTTCAAAATGGATTGCTATCAACGCCTACTCCCCCTTACATATAACGAACACCTCTATGTGAACATCATTTTCTCGTCATTTCAGACAGGCTCTACTTTCATCCTATGTCTGGAATAGAAAAAAATGAGTAGAAAATAATTTCAGTGACTAATAAGGCGATTATTTCTTGATGTTACATGTAGTAAAAACTAGCGTTTGATCCACATAAAAAGAGACCTAGCATATTCGCGCCAAGTCTCAATATTCAAGGTATTAATTTTGCATAACAAAGTCTTTCGCCGCTGATTCCTTATCATCAAAAACTCGTAAAATGCTATATTTAGTATCACGTTGCGCTGGAATTTTCCCGGCTTCACGGATCAAGCGAAGAATCTCATTTGTGTTTACTTTATGTGTTGTACCAGCAGCTGATACGACATTCTCCTCCATCATCGTACTGCCGAAATCGTTACAACCATATTGAAGTGATAGCTTTCCTACTTCAGGACCCATCGTAACCCAAGAAGATTGGAAATTGGGTATATTATCAAGGAACAACCTTGAAATCGCAACATTTTTCAAGTAATCACGGGACGTAAGCTTCTTCGTTTTGTACATCCCTGTATTTTCAGGCTGAAATAACCACGATATAAAAGCAGTAAAGCATTCAGTTTCATCTTGCGCATCGCGAATACGTTGAAGATGCAGGGCACGTTCTTCGTACGATTCACCAAAGCCAATAACCATCGTTGCCGAACCGTGCATACCAACACGTTTTGAAGCTTTCATTGCCTCAATCCATTGCTCCCAAGTAATCTTTAAACGACTGACACGTAGACGAGTTTCCTCTGTTAAAATTTCTGCACCACCACCAGGCATGCTGTCAAGTCCAGCTTCGTGTAATTCACGAAGAACCTCCTCCACTGAAAGGCCTGATACTTCAGCAATTTTCCAAATCTCTGCTGGAGAGAAGGAATGCATCCAAATCGTCGGATAACGCCGCTTAATCTCACGAAGAAGATCTGTATAATAGCTTAGAGGCAAGTTTGGGTTCGTTCCACCTTGCATTAATATTTCTGTACCATCGACATCAAGAGTTTCTTGTATCTTCTTAAAAATTTCTTCATCTTCAAGTACATACCCTTCTTTATGTCCTGGGGCACGATAAAATGCACAGAAGCGGCAGTACGTATCGCAAAAATTCGTATAGTTAACATTACGGCCGATAACAAACGTAGTAATTGGATCTGGATGCCACTTTAACATAATCTTATTGGCGGCTTCCCCCATTTTTTCAACTTCATCGCTATCGTATAAGGCAACGACATCATCCATCGTTAATCGTTCACCCTTGATAGCACGGTCTAATATTGTATCAATGCTCATGTTGTACCTCCGAATCTCTCAATATAGGATACTGTTATCCTACCATAGTTATCATTTTGCGCAAAGTAATCAATCTACTTTTGGAAGAAATTTCAAAGCGCTTTACCTCTCTCTGCGATTAGCTCCTTCTACTCTAACAAACGTTGTAAAATGCTTAATACGTTCCATAATTCTTTTGGCTTTCAATTCCTCGATTCCACCACGCTCTGAATAGGCTAAGTGTTCCTCAAGCTCATCATAATCATAATTTGATGTAAACAAAGTCGGAAGCTTTTCAAGCATTCTATGTTGCAAAATAGCTCCTAACACGTCGTCTCTAATCCAACTTGATATTGTCTCAGCACCGATATCATCTAGGATAAGAACTTGAGCTTGTTTTACCGTATCAAGCTTTTCCTGAAACGTACCATCACCAATCGATTGCTTCATTTCGCGAAAGAAGTCCGGTGTATACACGAGAAACGAATCAATCTCTCTTTCTCTTAACTCATTTGCGATCGCCCCCATTAAATGGGTCTTCCCAACACCAAAGCGACCATAGAAATACAGCCCTTGCCCATCTTCACCTGGTCTAGCATTTACAGCAAAAGCTAACGCTTTTCTACTAGCCGTTTCTCGTTCCTGATCACGGTCTAACGTCTCAAATGTCGCTTCTAAAATGTCCTTAGGTACATAAAAAGATTTAATTAACTGACGTTGTTTACGGGCCCTCTCTTCATTTTTCTTTAGCGAACATGAATGATACTCTAAATCAATCGCCTTTCGTGTAGCGATAAGATCAGGCTGGTATCCTTTCATCATATTCGGACATTCTTTAAGGCCTGGGCAATTCTCACAATTTTGACGTTCCTTTTGAAACTCATACAGTTTAATTAAGCTTTGATCAAGTACCTCATCTGTCGTAGTTACATCTTCAAGAGCCTTTTTCACTAATGGATCTGAAAGGAGCGTTTTTTTTGCGCTATCTAATTTCTCTTCAATATTTCTATCCTTGCTCCACTGTTTTAACGCTGATTGGATCGACTCCATTTAACCGTCTCCCTTCTTTACCTTTTGTCGCCTTAAGTCTTCGAGCATTTGATCAAAACTTTTCTCTTCATCAACTAACTTTTGACTACCTTGTACTTTGGTTTTTCCTTGCGTTTTTTCTCCCTTATTCTCTCTCTCTTCAATTAACCATTTAGGAAGCTTGTCTCGCTTCTGTTGCCCACGCTGGGTATTTTTCTTTCTATTTGGAGGATTGTTAACTTTATTCTCTAGCTCCCTCGCTTTTCGTTTCTCCTGTTGAGCAAGCTGCATTGCTTCCTTAACTGTCTTGACCTTTTTCCTTGACCAATGTCCTGCAACTTTATCAACTAAGGCCTTTGACAACTTCATGTCTTGACTATAAAGAATAAATTCAAGTAAGACATTTACGACTCCTGGAAGCAATTGGTGATCAATAATCAGTGATTCCACGATTTTCATATCAGCAACCGGAACCTTTGATCCTTCAGACCGTACTTGAAGCAATTCAATTGGTGCCGTTGTTTCATAGAACTTGATTACTTTTTCTTCTTCTGTTTGTGGTTCTTTACCAAGTAACGTTTGATGTTTGGGTGGCTGCTTTTGCATACCTAAGCCCGGGGGCTCATTCCCGTGTTCAAGTTTGTACCATTCTTGAGCCTTTCTTCTTAATTCATTTAAATCCAGTTTATCATCATGGATCATAGCTTGTTCAACAATGCTGCTCATTTCTAACGGTTCAATTTTATAGACGAACGCAAGTCTGCTAATGGTATTTTTGGCATCTTCATTTAATGCTTCTTTGGGAACAATAAAGGAAGAAATACTTTTTTCAAGGAGCTCAAAATCAAATTCACCAAACTCTAATTCATTGGACTCATTTATCATAACCAACTCTTTGCCTTGGTCTGTTTTTAAAGCATTTCCTGTTTCAGATTGGAGATTAGAAACCATTTCCGAATGGTGTAAGGAGACATAGACTTCATCGAATGCATATGTCATCTCCGTATATTCTTCTTCATTTATTTTGTCTAGCGTAAAACGATCACGCAACTGACGGTAGTGAGACTTTCCAAGCCTATTAAATAGGTACACACTTAAAACATCATTTTCAAAAAATTGTTTCGGTGTCATCGGTGGTTGAAGTTCATATAAATATGTTGCTCCACCATCGTCATTTTTACGCTTGTACGTTTTTAAAAGCCCTATTCCTTCTAGTTTCTTTCTTTCTTCATAAATTACTTCAAGCGAAACACCCAAGAGCAACATAAGTTGTCTATGTGTTTGCTCCTCACTCCAATATTGATCATTCTCTAATTGAGATAACATAGTTACATACAAACTATGGGCCACTGCACCTGTTAGTGGTTGATACAATAATGTTAATACAAGACGATCTACTTCTGTAATATAATTGCTTGTCCGTACGGAAAACCGATCGACAGGTAGCAATTCCCTCCAGTGCCAAGTCATCTACTACTCACCTCTAACATGAACTAAATTGTTCTATCACGTAAAAAGAGCTTGTAGCGAACATCGCTTAAGCTCTATCAATCATTTTTATTCATTAGTTCAGTAAGTTCCTTAATGAATACATTTATATCTTTAAATTGTCGGTAAACTGATGCAAATCTCACATATGCAACATCATCAATGTCAGCTAGTCTTTCCATCACTAACTCTCCAACATCATGACTTTGTATCTCATTCTTACCCAATCCTCGGATCTCACGTTCAACACCATTAACAATTTTCTCAAGAGTATCGAGAGAGACTGGCCTTTTTTCACACGCACGGATTAGCCCTCGAAGAATCTTTTCACGTGAAAACTCTTGGCGCGTTCCATCTTTTTTCACAACAATCAACGGTATTTCCTCTACCATTTCAAAGGTTGTAAAACGATGGCTGCACATTTCACATTCTCTTCTTCGACGAATAGAACGGCCTTCATGACTTGGCCTAGAATCAAGTACCCGAGTTCCATTATGATGACAAGCAGGACATAGCATTTGATCATCTCCACTTTCAAAGTGTCGCCAACTTTAAGTTATCTTTATTTTATGATATAGAAAAAGTCGAAAGATGACAAGATAGACTTCTTGCAGAAAACGATATATCACAACATAAAAACACTTAAAAATACGTGCAACAGTAATAACCAAACCAAAAGAGGCTGACTCCTAAAATCTAACCTACATGTAACTATAAAAACTTATAGGTTAGAAAGACCTGAGTCAACCTCTTTATTTTAGTTATAATGCTTGAACTTTTGATTTTTCAACTTTTATTGGACCCATTCCTCTAGGCACCTCAACCACTTCACTACTAGTAGCGCTTAAAGACTCAGCGATATAACTAGCGGCAACGTTTGGATCAAGGTCTCCACAAGTATATACATCAATACTTGCATAACCGTGCTCAGGGAAGCTGTGAATTGTTAAATGTGATTCTGAGATAATAACTACCCCACTTACACCATGAGGAGCAAATTTGTGAAAAGCAACCTCTCGGACCTCAGCACCTGACTTTAAAGCAGCATCAACAAATACTTGTTCAATAAAACTCATATTATTCAACTTTTCTACGTTACATCCCCATAATTCAGCAATTACGTGACGACCCATAGTATCCATAAGTTGAATCCCCCTTTACAAATTAATTCATGCCTTCTCAAGCATGTAGGAATGTCTTATTACACGGGGGAAAGTTAGTCCAGAGAGGTCCTAACCCTTTCTGTAAAAAACAGTTCCTGATTTGCTGTAATTGAAGTTCACGAAAATCAGTATACTTTGTTTACTATTTGATTGCAACAGTTCTTACCAACTTTTTTTACATACCAGTAGTATGTTACTTCCTTCTACTGATCTTCAAATACTTCTGTTGGAACAACAATTATTTTTATGATCTCACAATATGTACATTGATATTCTCGTTAAAAACCGAAGCAATGAACTAGTCATTGCTTCGGTTACGATCCTTTATGCAAAATGTACTTTTTTTTGTAATTTGTTTGCAACATGATTCATTAGATCAACTACTCGGCATGAATAACCCCACTCATTATCATACCAAGCAAGTACCTTCACTTGTCTGTCATTCATAATCATTGTCGATAATCCATCAATGATTGAAGACTGCTCATTGCCATTAAAATCAATTGACACAAGTGGTTCTTCCGTAAATCCAAGAATGCCTTTTAGCGAACTTTGTGAAGCAGTTTGCAATGCTGCATTCACTTCATCAACCGTTACATCTTTCTTAACATTCACGACTAAATCAACTAAAGATACATTTGGTGTTGGTACACGTAAAGCCATTCCATTAAGTTTTCCATCTAATTGAGGTAAAACTTTAGCGATTGCTTTTGCTGCACCTGTTGAAGTCGGTATAATTGACTGCCCACATGCTCTTGCTCTTCTGAGGTCTTTATGTGGATTATCAATATTCTTCTGATCATTCGTATATGCATGAACCGTTGTCATCAAACCACTTTCGATACCAAACTCTTCATCAATAACTTTCGCTACTGGTGCTAAGCAGTTTGTTGTACAAGATGCATTCGAGATAATATCATGTTCTTCAGGATTGTAATCGCCATCATTTACACCCATTACAATTGTAATATCTTCATCTTTACCAGGAGCTGTAATTAAAACTTTCTTTGCACCAGCTTCAAGGTGATAACTTGCTGTTTCTTTCGTTTTGAACTTACCCGTTGCTTCAATTACAATATCAACTTCTAGCTTTTCCCAAGGAAGTTCTCTTGGATCACGAGATTGTAACAGTTTAACTTCTTTTCCATCTACAACTAATGAATTCTCTTTTGCTTCCACTGTTAAAGCATATTGGCCATGTATACTGTCATACTTAATTAAATGAGCTAAAGTTTCAGCTGGATAACTTGCATTTATCGCAACAACCTCAACCTTCCCCTCTAACATCGCTTTTCTAAAAACCATTCTCCCAATACGTCCAAACCCGTTTATCGCAACTTTCGCTTTCATTAGAATAACTCCTCCCAAAATAAAGCTATACTCAATATTGTTTTTTCTAGAAATAGTATAACACATTTATTTGAAGAGGACATTGTTTTTAGAGGAAAAATTTTAAAATAATAATTATGCCCATTATAGCCTTTTTTAAAAGTATTTTTTCACAAAAAAAGAAGATACCTAAAAGGAGAATTTCCTTTTTAGTATCCTCTTTACATCAAAATAATACAGTAACTTCATTATTATTCTTTAAAATGACCACTTTTTCAGAATATCGTCAAGTTGCTTTTGTGTTTCTTCAACCGTTGAAGAATTATCAATTATGGCATCTGCCCTTAGCCGTTTTTCTTCTAATGGCATTTGCGAAGCAATTCGTTGCTTTGCATCTTCTTCTCCTGCTTGGTCTCGATTAACGAGCCTTTGTAATTGTATATCTTCATCTACATAAACAAGCAGAACTTTATCGACTAACGAAAATAAATTACTTTCATATAAAAGGGGAATATCAAAGACAATTGTCTTTGCCCCACCCTTTAAATAGTACTCTTTTAATTCATTCATCCGATTACGAACAGCTGGATGGACCACACTATTTAAAAATTCGCGTTCTTCTTTATTTCCAAAAATAATTTCTCCTAGTTTTTTCCGAGCTAGTGTCCCGTCTTCATTCAGTATATCCTCACCAAAATGGTCTATAATTTTTTGTAACGCCTTTGTTCCAGGCTCAACTACTTCTCGTGCAACCTTATCAGCATCAATGACTGGTACCCCTTTTGACTCGATCATTTTGCTGACGGTTGACTTCCCACTAGCAATCCCACCAGTTAACCCAATTAACATTAAACGACAACTCCTCGTTCCCTTACAAGCTAAATATCCCGATCAGAATTAGAATAAGACCAGGAATAAATGAAAATTTCTTCATCCAGCTGGAATCCGCAAAGCGATTCCCACTTTTCATCCCTAACGTAACAAATAAAGCACTCATTGTAGCAACACTCAACGCCATCCAAAATGGCGAAAATCCGATTAACGCTGCTCCAATACCGGCTCCAAATGCATCCAGTGAAAGAGCTATTCCAAGTAAGAAAGCTTCTCTTCCTGTAATTGTACCTGAATCATCAAAATCAGCTACCATTGGCTTTCGTAAAATCCGAATAACCACCCCTAATACCTTAATTTCAAAATTAAGAATAACTTCATCGCCCTTTGTTTTTGCCATATTTGTTGCCGGACGATAGACTTGGTACAATGCCCAAGCCCCAATTAAAATTAGAATGACTCCACCTATTGATTCTGCAACACTGGGTGATAAGTACGTTTGAATCATAGTTCCAAAAGACATTGCGATGAGAATTGAAGTGGCTGAACAAGCTGCAATAAATAGCAGTGATCGCAAAGGCAATTTCATTTTGCGCAAACCATATGTTAAACCAACACCAAAACTGTCAAGACTAACAGCCAGTGCAATTGCTAATAAGGAGAGAATCTCAACCATATTGATAAGCTCCTTCCATTTCAAACATACGATAGTATATGGCAAGAGCCTATCCAACGGTACTTTATTTTTGACAGTTTATGCAGTAATGAGTGCCCCTACCACCCACAACTTTTTTTTCAATTTCAGCTCCACAGTTTAGGCAAGGTTCTCCCTTACGTCCATAAACAGTTAACTGCTGTTGAAACATTCCCATTTCACCTTGACCATTCACATACGATTTAACAGAACTTCCCCCTAACTCAACAGCCTCTTGCAGCGTTTTAATGATCGCTTCATGCAAGCGTTGAAGTTCATCATCGGTTAGAGAGGAGGCTTTTCGCTCAGGATGTATACGCGAGCGAAACAACGCCTCATCGACATATATGTTACCAAGGCCCACGACCGTCTTTTGATCTAATAGGACAACCTTAATTGTCCTTGTTGTATGTTTAAAGGCCTTCTTTATTAACTCGAACGTAAAGTCTTCAGAAAATGGCTCCACACCAAGCTGTGATAAAGGAAGTGTTCCTTCTTCTGTTCCTTTTTTAAAAATATGCATTGTTCCAAATTTCCGTACATCCTGATAACGAAGTTCAGTCCCATCTGTAAACGTGAAGACCACATGAGTATGAGGTGTAAGTTCTGCCCCATTTTGAAAAAGGCCATAGCGCCCTTCCATGCGCAGGTGTGAAACCATTGTAATATCATCTAAAACAAAGAGTAAGAACTTCCCCCTCCTATTAACTTCATGGATGGTTTGGCCAATTAACTCAAGTTTAAACTGCTCAACATCATCAGGCTTTTTAATAATGTTAGCCCAAAATACATCAACAGAAGTAATTGTTTTTCCTACTACTAATTGTCGTAATGTTCTACTGACCGTTTCAACTTCAGGTAATTCAGGCATATAAGAACCTCTCCTTATTTTGCATCGTACCAAGTCTCACCATATGAAACATCCACTTTAAGAGGTACGTCTAAGTCAATCGCTTGTTCCATTACCTCAGGAACCAATTTCATCATCATTTCCATTTCATTTTCAGGAACTTCAAAAATCAATTCATCATGTACTTGCAATAACATTCGACTTTGTAGATTCTCTTCTTCAATTCTAGCCACCATTTCAACCATTGCTTTCTTAATAATATCTGCGGCTGTGCCTTGAATCGGAGTATTCATCGCTGTTCTCTCAGCAAAACTACGCTTATTAAAGTTACGGCTAGTTATATCCGGCAAGTAACGTCTGCGATGCAACAAAGTAGAGACGAATCCTCTTTCTCTTGCCTGCTCAATTGTATGGTCCATATACTCTTTTACCTTCGGATAACTTGTTAAATAACGCTCAATAAACTCACCAGCCTCTTTTCTTGTAATTCCAAGACTTTGAGATAAACCAAAGTCACTAATTCCGTACACAATCCCAAAATTAACTGCTTTTGCACTCCGGCGCATATTAGAGGTCACGACTTCTTCTTTTACATGGAACACATCCATTGCTGTCTTTGTATGTATGTCCATTCCTGATTGAAAAGCTTCAATTAATTTCTCATCACCTGAAATATGAGCAAGAACTCGAAGTTCAATCTGTGAATAATCAGCTGCTATCATCTTCCAATCTTTCTCTGATGGAACAAATGCTTTGCGAATTTTTCGACCTTCCTCAAGACGAATCGGGATATTTTGTAAGTTAGGATCAGTTGAACTCAAGCGACCTGTTTGCGTTAAGGCTTGATTAAACCTCGTATGGATTTTGTTCGTATCTGCTTTTGTTACTTTCAATAACCCTTCAATATAGGTTGAATTTAGCTTCCCTAATTGCCTGTAATGCAAAATATGCTCAACTATTTCGTGGTCTTTCGCTAATTTTTCTAAAACATCCGCTGAGGTTGAGTATCCTGTTTTCGTTTTTTTAATCGGTGGAAGACCAAGCTTCTCAAATAACACTTCCCCTAACTGCTTAGGAGAGTTAATGTTGAAGGATCCACCAGCTAACTCATGAATCGTTTCTTCTAATTCTTGTAAGCGTCCCGCAAGGTTTTCACCCATTTTTTCTAATTGTTCCTTATCAACTTTTACACCGGTTGTCTCCATACGGCCTAAGATAATTGAAAGGGGCATTTCTAATTCACGGAATAATTCCTCTTGTTCATTTTCCTTTAATTCTTTTTCAAGCAAAGGTTCAAGCTTGTACAAAGCATCAGCTTTTCTAACTAAATGTTCAGCCAATTTGTCTAGCTCAGGTACTTTTTGTTTAGCACCTTTGCCATAAACCACTTCATCTTCCTGTACTTGCCCTTCCCCTTTACGCTTTGCTACATCACTTATTTCATGAGATGACAATGAAGGGTCAAGCAAATAAGAAGCCATCTGCACATCAAATGTTACTCCGTTGAGCAAAACTCCTTGCCATCCCAACGCCACAACGGCACGCTTTGCATCAAACACTGTAATATTTGTTGATTCATCTTTTAACCAGTCAACAAACAGTTGAGAATTTAACGCTTTTTCTGTTTCGATAAAATAACGACCCTTTTCATTAACTAGTGCAATCCCTTCAATCTTTGCTTGATGATAGTTTTCACTTAAGACTTCAATAATAAGTGCAGCCTCATTTGTTAGCTGTCCTTCCGAAATGGATTCCACCACTTCATATGTAATCTGTTCCAATTCCTCTTCAACAGCATCTTCTGTATCAAATTTAGAAACAAGTGATGTGAACTCTAATTCTTTCATTAAAGAGACTACAGCAGCTTGATCGTACTCTCCAAAATTCAAGTCGTCTAACTTCGTATCAATTGGCACTTCTAAAAATATTGTGGCAAGCTCCTTACTCATTAACGCTTGATCTCGGTTTTCTTCTAACTTTTCTTTCATTTTCTTCCCTGATACTTGATCAATCGAATTAAGGACATTTTCAACTGAACCAAACTCTTTTAGTAATTTCAGAGCTGTCTTTTCTCCAACTCCAGGGACACCAGGAATATTATCAGAGCTATCGCCCATCAAACCTTTCATGTCAATAATTTGCTTAGGTGATATTCCATACTTTTCAGCAATTAACGCCTCATCGTATGCTTCTACATTCGTAATTCCTTTTTTTGTTAAAACAACTGTCACTTTATCAGACACAAGTTGAAGTAAATCTTTATCCCCAGAATAAACTTTAACGTCAAAATCTTTATCAGCTGCATCTTTAGCTAACGTTCCAATGATATCATCAGCCTCATAATTTTCTGCCTCGTAACGCGAAATGTTAAAAGCATCTAGCATTTCACGAACAAGTGGGAATTGTTCTGATAATTCCGGTGGCGTCTTCTGTCTGCCTCCTTTGTATTCATCAAATGTTTTGTGGCGGAACGTTGTCTTTCCAGCATCAAACGCCACTAACATGTGAGTCGGTTTTTCCTCTTCAATTATTTTAAGCAACATTGTCGTAAACCCATACACAGCATTTGTATAAACACCTTTATCATTATTCAATAAAGGCAACGCAAAAAAGGCACGATATGCAATGCTATTTCCATCAATTAAAACGAGCTTTTTCAACTAAAAGGCCCCTCTCTAGATCCAATTTTCTTACACTCATTGTAGCATAACGTAACAAAAATAAAAGAGAACCCCAAAAGGTCCGGGGTTGACCTTTTGGGGTTCTTAAAGCAATGCGCGCAGCCACTGTTTGATTTAAGCCTTTTGAGTGGGGTTCTCAAAAGGCGCACAGTGTGCGTAGCCATTGCCTACTTCCTGACAAAAAAGGTCCGGGGTTGACCTTTTGGGGTTCTCTACTCTGTATACCCCATTAAAAGACGAGCATAAGGAGAGTTAGCCGGAAGAACAATGACTGTTTCATCTCCAATCGTTTGTTCATAAGACTCTAAAGTACGGTATAACTGATAAAATTCAGTATCACGACCAAAAGATTCATTGTAAATACGAGCAGCTTCCGCTTCCCCTTCACCGACTATTTCATTGGCATCTGCATCGGCTGTTGCAAGCATTTCGGTTACTTCTCGATCTGTATTTGACTGAATTCTATTAGCCTCTGCATCCCCTTGAGATAAATACTCTTGAGCTGTTGCATGGCGCTCAGAAATCATCCTGCTATAGACCGCTTCTTCGTTCTCATCTGGAAGATCGGTACGCTTCATTCGAACGTCAGTTAAAAGGATACCATATTGGTTACGGTCTAATGCCTCATTCACTCGATCACGGACCAATTCATTGAAGCTCCCTCGGGAAGATTTCTCTTCATTAATAATTTCATCAAAATCTAATTGACCTAATTCTGCACGAATTGCCGAGAAAATCAACTCACCTAAAATTGCTTCAGCGCGTTCAGCTGTTACGGTATTTGAGATCATCAATTGTGGATCTTTAATTCGCCAAATGGCATAGTGGTCAGCAAGAACTCTCTTTTTATCTCTGGTGTTTATTTCCGCTGGTGGAATATCATAAATCATTTGATATTTAGGTAAAGTTGACACCGTCTGTATAAACGGCACCTTATAACTTAAACCAGGTTCATCCTCAATTCTTACAACTTCACCAAATTGACGGACAACCTTGTATTCCCCTTGTTCTACAATAAACAAGTTACTAATAATCGTAGCTATAATTGCTATTAAAATAACAATCATCGCTCCTAACTTCACATACTTTCTCCATTCTTCACTAGGACGCCGTTCATTAAAGTCAACAATATTCTCATCACTCATTAGTTACTCCCTCCTTCACTGGCTGTACTTTGTCCACGTTCTAGAGGCCTAATCGGTAAATAATTCACAGTGTCACTATTGCTATCCATTATATAAATCTCTGTATCTACTAATACGCTCTCAAGTGTCTCTAGAACAAGACGTTGACGCGTCACATCAGGGTTATCTACATATTCTTCATAGAGTGCATCGAATTTTGCAACATCCCCTCGCGCTCGCTCAATCCTCTCTGCTCTTGTCCCTTCTGCCCGAGACATAATCGCATCTTTTTCCCCTTCAGCCTCATTTATTTGCTGATTGCGATATCTTGTAGCCTCATTAATTTTCGTTAATCTTTCCTCACGAGCATCGGTAACTTCCATAAAGGCACGGCGAACCTCATCTGTCGGAAGTTCAACGTCTTGTAGTTTTACATCTTGGATACTTACACCAATTTGATAGACTTCTAGCAGTTCAACTAAATTTTCAAAGACTTGCGCTTCTACTTCAGGTCTTTGATCAGTTAAAACATCATCGATCCCTGTACTTCCGATCACCCCACGCAGGGCAGCAGATGTAGCATTGTATAATACTTCCCTGGCATCAACAGTACTATACAAGTACAATTCAGGGTCGATGATTCGCCATTGAACAGCTAAATCTGCAAATAAAATATTCTCATCACCCGTAATCATTTTCGCCTCTCGAGTAAATTCAACGACTTCTCCATCTTCTTCTTTGTAACCTACTTGTAGGTTATATGTCCCCCTTGATAAAATTTCTACGCGCTGAATCGGCCAAGGCATTTTAAATTTTAAACCTGGTTCAGTGATCGTTTCATCTACCTTCCCAAAGGTAATCAATGCAGCTTGTTCTGATTCATCGACTATGTACCAACCTGTTGCAAGAAAAAGTGCTAGTATCGCAACAGCAATTATGGATCCAAAGCCAACAAGTAATCGCTTGATCGTCATGGTATCATCCCTTTCTTTAATGTTCTTCTTTCTCTCTTTACGTTTCTTCCCATTAAACAGTTTCATATATTTTTAAAGAAAATTACTTATTAGTTACATTATAGTACAAATTTGAAGATGAATGGTGCTTTCTAGTAGAAAAGTACAGGCAATATCAGTAAGTTATGTTTGTTATCGGAAACAATTGCAATTCCAAAACCTCTCAAACTAGAAAAGAAATGCAGGTTCATTACATTACGGTATTATCAGTATATAGTTGAATTCTCGCGAAAAAAAGAGGCCGTCTCACATCTGTCTACCTAGTTAAAAGCTACAATATATAGTATGCAGATACATCTTTGGCATTCTATATGTTGCGCAATTGGTCAGGACGCAGGTATGAAACAACCTCATCAACAGGGGATAACTAAGCAAGAGTTTAACCTTGCTAGCAGTGATGAATTACGTTCACCTTTATTATAAATAGATAAGTTTAAGATGATTTTAATATCTTGTAAATGTTTTGTTAAGACTCTAAACAAGATAACCTACTCACTACGGGCTCTCTTGAACAGCAAAGTGAAGGTAGTCCCTTTTCCGATCGTACTTTCTACTTCAATTTTTCCGTTGTGCGCTTCAACTAAGTGTTTGACAATCGCAAGACCTAACCCTGTTCCTCCAGAGTTTCTGCTTCTGGCCCTGTCTACTCGATAAAAACGCTCAAATATTCGAGGTATGTCTTTTTCGCCTATACCAACACCCGTATCTGCAATTTCTAATGCGACAATTTCACTTTCTCCCCTAGCAGAAATGACAACTTTCCCCCCAACAGGAGTATACATAATCCCATTATTTATTAAGTTAATCACGATTTGTTTTAACCGTTCAGAATCTCCTTCAAATGTTACATCCCCTTCAATTTGTAACGTTAATTCAATTTTCTTTTCTTCAGCTTTCTCTTCTAGAAGTTCAACCACTTCATTTAAAATTGGAGTAAGGTTTGATCTTTTCCATTTAAGTTGAAAATAAGATTGTTCGATTCTTGAGAGATCTAACAAATCTTGAATTAGGCTTTGAAGACGTTCACTTTCTTTCGCAATAATTCCAAGGAACTTTTCTCTTAAGGGCTCGGTATTCATAGCGCCATCAAGTAAAGTTTCGGTAAAACCTTTTATTGATGTTACCGGTGTTTTTAATTCATGAGATACATTGGCTACAAAATCAGTTCGGATTTGTTCTAGTTTTTTTAATTCAGTAATATCATGAAGAACGAGAACAATCCCTTTTAAATTGCCACTATCACTCAATACCGGAGCACCATAAACTTCAAAGTGACGTACTTCTAAATGAACAGGAAAGTAAATTTGCACCCTCTGTTTCTTTTCCGTTATATAGATATTTTGAATAATCTTATTTAAATCCTTATGCTTTATAACATCATGGTAAAGCATATTTAACCAAAGGTCTGTATCTTCGCCAAATATCTCTTGGCATGTACGATTGATTAGTGAAATGTCCCCTTTTGTATTGATTAAAATAAGGCCACTACCCATATTATCAATCAACGTTTCCATCCGTTCTCTTTGAACCTGATGCCTTATTGTTAACTTCTGAAGATTAGAAGCTAATATATTGATCGATCTTGTTAATTGGCCTATCTCATCACGCTTTCCCTCAGAAGTTCTCGCTTTGAAATTCCCTTCTGCAAGTTCATTCGCAACAATTGTAGCATTTTCAATTGGTCTAATCATTTCATTAGTTACCCGATAAGTAATCGTCATGATAACAACAAACGCAATAACAAAGCTAATAGCCAAACTCCACCAGATCTTTTCAGTCATTTCAGATAACTCTTCGGTTGAAAAGCCAAGACGCAAGTAACCTTGTTTGATGTAATTATCATCAATGATCGGGACTGCATAATAAAGTAATTCATCTAAAAGGGTATCACTATAGCGAATATATGGCTCTCGTTCTCCTTGTTCTATCGCTTCAATCTCTGGTCTTAAGAGATGATTATCCATTGTAGCCGATTCCGCTGCTGATTCTCCAATAACTTCTCCATCTGGCAAAATGATTGTCACTCTCGACTCTAACATTTGCGAAATTTCTAGTGCCAACTGCTCTGCATTCTCATCATTCAGCAAATTGTCGGCAAGAAAATATGCTGCTAAATTTGCTTCTTTTTCAATTCTATCAGTTACGTTGTTTATATAATAATTCTCATATATATGCCCAATAACAAAACCGACACCTATCAACACTAGAAATGTAATCGAAAGGATAGCAAACATAATTTTAAAACGTAATTTATACATTCAATTGTGGTTCCTCTAACTTGTATCCAAGACCTCTAATCGTCTTAATATACATAGGTTTTTTCGTGTTATCTTCAATTTTTTCGCGAAGGTGACTTACATGGACATCAACAATTCTCGTATCACCTACAAATTCATAATTCCAAACGGCATTCAATAATTGATCTCTCGTTAAAACCCTTCCCTTGTGATGTGCTAGATAAAGCAACAATTCAAATTCCTTCGGAGTTAACTCTAAGGCATTTTTCTTAAAGAACACTTCATAATTGTCAGGAAATATCTCCACTTCACCTATTTGTATAGTTTTTTCATTTATTGCTTGTTTTGAAGTTGATTCACTAGGCGTCGCTTGCACTCGTCTCAAAATGGCCCTAACCCTAGCTACAACCTCACGAGGACTAAATGGTTTGGTCATATAATCATCGGCACCTAGTTCAAGTCCTAACACTTTATCAAACTCATCATCTTTTGCTGTAAGCATTAAAATAGGTGTCATTATCTTATTTTGTCTGAGGTGTTTGCAAACATCTAGCCCATCCATTTTCGGTAGCATTAAATCGAGAACAAGCAGGTCAAACGGCTGTTTACTGGCCAGATCTAATGCCATTGCCCCATCTATAGCCGTTACAACATCATAACCAGCCTGTTCAAGATTAAACTGCAATAAAGTAACAATCGATTCTTCATCATCAACAATTAACAAACGTTGCGACATTCTTTATCCTCCAAACTCGCCTTAAATAAAACGATAAATGTAACGCTTCATCACCACAAATAAATTCCCACAAGGTAAAACTCTATCTATATTTTATATTTACAGTATAGCAAACAATTCTAACCCGAGTATGTACAAAATTAAAAGGGCTATCACAAAAGGTTGGGTTTCATACCTTTTGTGATAGCCCTGAAGCAATAAGCAAGCCGTCGCATTTTTTAAAGCCTATTATGAGTGGGTTTCTCATAATAGGCGAGCGACGAGCTTGCCAT
>NZ_JBWQTV010000023.1:0-132796 GCF_056619965.1 Halalkalibacter sp. HAAS-P014
ATTGCCACACATTCATAAGGTTGGGTTTCATACCTTTTGTGATAGCCCTGAAGCAATGAGCTAAGCCGTCGCATTTTTTAAAGCCTATTATGAGTGGGTTTCTCATAATAGGCGAGCGACGAGCTTGCCATTGCCACACATTCATAAGGTTGGGTTTCATACCTTTTGTGATAGCCCTGAAGCAATGAGCTAAGCCGTCGCATTTTTTAAAGCCTATTATGAGTGGGTTTCTCATAATAGGCGAGCGACAAGCTTGCCATTGCCACACATTCATAAGGTTGGGTTTCATACCTTTTGTGATAGCCCTGACTTTAAGACCTGATTATTCTCTAGGTAACGCAGCCATTACACTACGAACAGACTCTACAGATTTAGCTAAAGCAGCCTTTTCATCTTCTGTTAAATCTAACTCAATGATTCTCTCAATTCCGTCTCCACCTAAGATTGTTGGAACACCTACATAAAGATCCTCATACCCATACTCACCTTCTAGATAGGCGATTGTTGGAACAACACGTTTCTTATCCTTAATGATAGCCTCAACCATTTGAGTAAGAGCTGCAGCTGGAGCATAGTAGGCACTTCCGTTTCCTAAAAGTCCTACGATTTCTCCACCACCTTTACGTGTGCGCTCAACAATGGCATCGATGCGATCTTGAGAAATAAGCTTCTCAAGTGGCACTCCTCCAGCAGCTGAATAGCGAATAAGGGGAACCATATCATCTCCATGTCCACCAAGAACAAACCCTGTGATGTCTTCAACGGAAAGGTTTAACTCTTGTGCAACAAAAGTGCGGAAGCGCGCAGTGTCAAGTACACCAGATTGTCCAATGACACGGTTTTTAGGGAACCCAGACTCTTTGTAAACTGTATAAGTCATTGCATCTGCTGGATTGGTTAAAACAATGATGTAACAATTAGGAGAGTATTTAACTACTTCTCTCGTAACAGCTTTCATGATGCCAGCGTTTGTACTTACTAAATCATCACGACTCATACCAGGTTTTCGTGCAATACCTGCAGTAATAACAACAACATCAGAATCCTTTGTATCTTCATAACTAGAAGTACCTACGATGTTCGAATCAATCCCTGCAACAGGTGTTGATTCAAGCATATCTAAAGCTTTCCCTTTTGTAGGACCCTCCATTTGTGGGATATCTACAAGAACAACATCGCCTAATTCTTTTTGAGCAACCATAAGAGCTGTAGTAGCCCCTGTGAATCCTCCACCGATTACAGAAATCTTCCTGCGTTTAATTGCCACGATGCTCACTCCCTATATTAATAAACTAGTTTTCCATAGTGTTTGCATGCCAACACTATTTATCCACATTTTAGCATCTTTCTATGTACTTGCTCACCATTTATCTTTTAAAATTATAACTCAAAAAAACTAAGGCATGCAGTGACTTAGCTCATTGCGTAAACTTTAAACCCAAAGGTAAAAGTTACCTTTGGGTTTAAGTTAATATTAAAGGTTTTTAATTAGTTCCTCAGCAAAGCCAGAGCAAGAAACTTCAGTTGCTCCATCCATTAGACGAGCGAAATCATATGTTACTACTTTACTAGCAATCGTTTTATCCATTGAAGACATGATCATATCAGCTGCTTCGTTCCATCCTAGGTGACGAAGCATTAACTCTCCTGAAAGAAGTACAGATGATGGGTTTACTTTATCAAGACCCGCATATTTAGGTGCTGTACCGTGTGTAGCTTCAAAAATAGCATGTCCTGAAGCATAGTTAATGTTAGCTCCTGGAGCAATACCAATACCACCAACTTGAGCCGCAAGTGCATCAGAAACATAGTCACCATTTAAGTTCATTGTTGCTACAACATCGAACTCTTTTGGACGAGTTAAGATTTGTTGCAAGAAAATATCAGCGATAGAATCTTTAACGATAATTTTACCAGCTGCTTCTGCCTCAGCTTGTGCTTTATTAGCTGCATCTTTACCTTCAGCTTCAGCAATTTTATCGTATTGATCCCATGTGAATACTTTATCTCCAAATTCACGCTCAGCTAGTTCATAACCCCAGTTTTTGAACGCTCCTTCTGTAAACTTCATGATGTTACCTTTGTGAACTAATGTCACACTCTTACGGCCTTCATCAAGTGCATACTGGATAGCAGCACGAACTAGTCGGTCTGTTCCTTCCTTAGAAACTGGCTTGATTCCAATACCAGAAGTTTCAGGGAAGCGAATTTTGCTAGCACCCATTTCGTTTTGTAAGAAGTTAATAAGCTTCTTCACTTCATCTGATCCTTCTTTGTACTCGATACCAGCATAAATATCTTCAGAGTTTTCACGGAAGATAACCATATCAGTGTCTTCAGGGCGTTTTACTGGTGATGGTACACCTTGGAAATAACGTACTGGACGAAGACACACATAAAGATCAAGCTCTTGACGAAGTGCAACATTTAACGAACGAATTCCTCCACCGATAGGAGTTGTTAAAGGGCCTTTGATTGCAATCATATATTCACGAACTGCTTCTAACGTTGCTTCAGGAAGCCATTCACCAGTTTGATTGTATGCTTTTTCACCAGCAAGAATTTCTTTCCACTCAATTTTCTTTTCGCCATTATATGCCTTCTCTACTGCAGCATCTAATACACGAGAAGCCGCTGCCCAAATATCCGGACCGATTCCATCACCTTCAATGTAAGGAATAATCGGATTGTTTGGTACATCAAGAACACCATTGTTTACTTTAATCACTTCACCATTTGACATAATTCATTACCTCCTAAGTAATTACGAAAGTATAATATAATAATACATTTCTATGTTGCTACTCTTTTAAGCAAATGTCAATCTATGTACAGGGAGGCGATTCCTCCCATTGTACGCTCTTAGCGCTGTTCGACTGGAATATAGGATTGCTTATCAGGCCCAATATATTCAGCACGTGGACGGATCAGTCTGTTATTGCTATACTGCTCTAAAATATGAGCCAACCAACCTGAAGCACGGCTAACAGCAAAGATAGGCGTAAATAAATCATGCTTAATTCCTAGACTGTGGTATACACTTGCAGAATAGAAATCTACATTTGGCAGTAACCCTTTTTCCCTCGTAACCATATCGTTAATCTTCGTAGACATCTCATACCATTTTGTTTCACCTGTAATTTCAGTAAGACGCTTAGACATTTCACGTAAATGCTTCGCACGTGGATCACCATCTTTATATACACGGTGTCCGAAGCCCATAATCTTTTCTTTATTGTCTAACGCTTTGCGAATATATGGTTCAACGTTTTCAACACTTTCAATGTCCATAAGCATTTTCATAACAGCTTCATTGGCTCCACCGTGTAAAGGCCCTTTTAAAGCACCAATCGCTGCTGTAATTCCTGAATAAACATCTGATAATGTTGCCACACATACACGAGCAGTAAACGTTGAAGCATTTAGCTCATGGTCAGCATGTAGTACAAGTGCTTTGTTAAAAGCATTTACAGCAATCTGATCAGGCTCTTTACCAGTTAGCATATAAAGAAAGTTTGCAGCAAACCCTAAGTCCTTACGTGGTGCTACAGGTTCTAGACCTTCACGCACTCTTGAAAACGCTGTCACGATTGTTGGGATTTGCGCTTGTATTTTAAGGGCTTTCAGACGATTAGCATCCTCTTCCATTACATCTGCACTATCATCAAATAATGCAAGACTTGAAATAGCTGTGCGAAGGGCAGCCATCGGGTGAACTTTCCCAATTGGGTAAGCTTTCATTTGATCAATTATCTCTTTTGGTACTTCTGCATTACTAGCTAGCTCCTGAGTAAATTGTTTAAGCTCATCTTCTTTTGGTAATGATCCATTCCAGAGGAGGTAAATAACCTCTTCAAAACTCGCATTATCTGCTAAATCATCAATATCATATCCTTGGTAAGTAAGAACACTTTCAATTATAGAACTAACACTTGATTGTGTAGCTACAATGCCTTCTAGACCACGAGTTGTACTCACGTTAACCTCTCCTTTTCTCAAAAAATCCTATATTTCTTCAAACTAGTAGATGCTTATTCTTCTAAAGAGAATTAAGCGTTGCTATGTAAGAAGGATGTTCACAAGTTCCATTATAACGATTTATTACTCTTTTGTGAACGTTTTCTATAAAAGTTATTAATAAATTCTAAACTTTTTACCCGGCTGATTATTCTGATAACTTCACCCCTTTATTACCCATCAACCTAGATGAGTAATAAAATGGACAATTTTCATCGCTAAATATGCGATACCTGCGCCAATCAACGGCCCAACTGCTACCCCATTAAATAACGCTACTGCTATTATTGTCCCAAAGACTAAAGCAGTTGTTATATGTGGATCTGATTTTAGTAAATCAATTCCATTAGCTGCAATCACCGCAACAAAAATCCCCGCACCTAAAGCAATCCAAGCATATGACGACCTTACAGCTTCACCCAATTGTTTAAAGCCAATTTCTCCCGTTACAATTGGTGTTAAAACCGCAATCGTTATGATCGTTACTCCAATGTTAATTCCCTTTTGTTGAAAAAGTGGAAAAAATTTATCTCCGAGCCCCACCCACTTAATAACAAGTAGAAAAACAACTGCAATCATTAGGGATTGGTTTTTAGCGATTACTGCCACGAGTAGCAAAATCAACATAAATACGGATGCTTGTGAGAACAAGTAACCAACCTTCTTCCTCACTTGCTTATCATAAGAAGCAAGCATTTCATAGCAAACAAATCATATCATATTTTTGCAAAAACAGCTAACAGTCTTACGCTCTTGACTATCATTATTTTCTTGTCATAATGATAAAGTTTCCATTCTTTATCATCTTGCTAAAGATTTTTATTAGAAATGCTTTCGCAATTGTACGTGTCCTCGGAACTAATAAGAAGAACCCAATAGCATCTGTAATAAAGCCTGGAGTCAATAAAACAACCCCACCAATAAGAATACAAACTCCATCAAGCATCACACCACTAGGTAGCTGCCCTTGTTGAGTTTGAAGTTGGGCAAGTCTCAATGTCTGTAATCCTTCTTTTTTAGCTAACCATGCCCCTAGTACACCGGTTGCAATAATCAATAGAATCGTAGGCCATACTCCAATTACATTTCCTGAAAGGATGAGGACAGCGATCTCAAGTGCAGGTACTATAATAATCAATAATAATAATATCCGAAACATTCAGGACTCCTTTATTCACTCTCTTAATGTTTGATATGAGAAGAGGAGAAGGCATCCCTTCTCCTCAAAAAACATTATAGTATACTTGTGTGACCTCTGTAAATGTCACCACGGAAACTATCAACAGTAATTTCATCACCGTCTTTAAATAACTTCAGAGCATTATCGACTCCAACAATGACTGGCGTACTAAGATTCAAACCAACAACAGCAGCATGAGATGTTAAGCCACCTTCTTCAGTGATTACCGCCACTGCTTTTTCAAATGCAGGGATCATATCTTTATCAGTGCTATACGTTATTAAAATGGATTCTTCATCTACTTTTTCGTTAGCTTCCTTAGCATTATTAGCAATAACAACACGCCCAGCAGCAGAGCGACGTCCAATCCCCTGTCCTCTTGCAATAACTTCTCCAATTACATGGACTCTCATAATATTTGTTGTTCCAGATTCACCGACAGGTACACCTGCAGTGATAACAACAAGGTCACCTTGCTTAACAGAACCTGAGTCTAATGCTGTTCTAATTGTTTGCTCAAACATTTCATCTGTTGAAGTTGCTTCTTGTCCTAATATAGGTGTTACCCCCCAAACTAGGTTAAGCTTGCGAATAACTTTCGGGCTACTAGCAACAGCTATGATAGGAGATTCAGGACGATATTTCGACACGATGCGTGTAGTATGGCCACTTTCAGTCGGCGTTAAAATAACACGAGCTGCTAAGTTAGAGGCAGTATGTGCTACCGATTGACCAATGGCACTTGTGATTGATTTCGTTTCTTCTTTTGTTTTCTTTCTAAGCATGGCACTATAATTTAAAGCTTGTTCTGTTCGAACAGCAATGTTATTCATTGTTTGGACCGATTCAACAGGATAATCCCCTGCAGCCGTTTCACCAGATAGCATAATCGCATCTGTTCCATCAAATATAGCATTAGCGACATCACTAGCCTCGGCACGTGTCGGTCTAGGATTACGTTGCATGGAATCAAGCATTTGTGTTGCGGTAATAACTGGTTTAGCAGCAGCATTACACTTTTTAATAAGTAACTTTTGTACAAGAGGTACTTCCTCTGCAGGAATTTCAACCCCAAGGTCACCTCGTGCAACCATTAAACCATCAGAAACCTCAAGAATTTCATCAATATTCTCAACACCTTCTTGATTCTCAATCTTCGGGATAATATGAATTTCGTTGCCACCATTATTATCTAGAAGTTCACGAATTTCTAAAACATCACTCGCCCTGCGAACAAATGAGGCAGCGATAAAATCAACACCTTGCTCAATTCCAAACTTAATATCATCAGCATCCTTCTCCGTGATACCTGGGAGATTTACACTGACATTTGGTACGTTTACTCCTTTTTTATTTTTCAACGTGCCACTGTTTAATACTTTTGTAACGATTTCTTCTGAACCAATCTCAGTTACTTCAAGTCCAATTAATCCATCATCTAATAAGATTTTCGAACCCGGTTGGACATCTTGAATGAGGCCAGGATATGTAACGGAAATTTTCTTGTTGTTTCCAATAACTTCTGTCATCGAAACAATTAATTCATCACCTGCTGTTAAATCAGCAGCTCCATCTTCTAACGTTTGAGTTCGAATTTCTGGACCTTTGGTATCAAGTAAAATCGCAACCGTTTTTCCTACTTTATTAGCAGCCTCGCGAATATTACGAATTCTTGCTCCATGTTCTTCAAAATCACCATGAGAAAAGTTTAAACGTGCCACATTCATTCCTGCTTCAATTAGAGCCTCGAGTTTTTCAATCGACTCACTTGCTGGACCAATCGTACATACAATCTTCGTTTTGCGCATATTATCCTCCTAAAATGCATGTGTAATAGTTAACAATAAATAAATACTTAGTTAGATCGATAGTTGTTGGGATAATTTGTACATCTCCATATCAATCGAGTGTTTTTGTGAAAGAGCCTCGTTTATGTCATGATACACAAGCTCGTTTCTTTCTATACCTACAGTTACACCAGCTTTCCCTTCTAAGAGAAGGTCTACAGCTTTTGCACCGAGACGGCTCGCTAGAACACGATCAAAGCCTGTTGGTGATCCTCCACGTTGAATATGACCTAACACCGTCACTCGTGTCTCGATATTCATCTGATCACTAATTTTCTTACCAAATTCTATCCCACTTCCAACACCTTCAGCCACAATAATAATGCTGTGTTTCTTGCCACGGGCTTGACCACGTTCCAAACGTGCAATGATCTCTGACATTTTATAACCAGCTTCAGGAACAACGATCGATTCTGCTCCATCTGCAAGTCCTGACCACAGAGCAAGGTCGCCAGCATGACGCCCCATTACTTCAATAACATAAGTCCGTTCATGAGAAGTAGCTGTATCACGAATTTTATCAATAGCGTCTATAACAGTATTTAAGGCTGTATCAAAGCCAATTGTAAAATCGGTACCTGGTATATCATTATCAATTGTTCCAGGCACTCCGACCGTCGGGAACCCATGCTCTGTTAACTTTTGCGCTCCACGATACGAGCCATCTCCACCAATCACAACTAATCCCTCAATACCAGCTTTTTTTAATTGCTCAATCGCCTTTTTCTGCCCTTCAGGCGTTCTGAACTCTTCGCAACGAGCCGTATAAAGCATCGTACCCCCACGGTGAATAATATCACCGACTGAACCTAGTTCCATTTTAGTAATGTCACCGGCTATCAGACCCGCATAACCATACGAAACCCCATACACTTCTACGTCATGGTATATAGCTTTCCTAACAACAGCACGTATTGCTGCATTCATTCCAGGAGAATCGCCACCACTAGTTAGAACAGCTATTTTTTTCATAATCAAACCTCCCAAAAATGGTTTCATACAATAAATATGTTAATGATCAATGCTATTTATTAGCATGTGTACTTTTTCTTTCAATATGATTATGTAGTAAAGATTACCTGCTAATTTTTAAAATACCATTTTACTTTGACGAATACAATACAGTTTCGTAGCGCAGAAAAAAGTGCTTCCTAAAAGGGCGGAAGCACTTATCCTTTATTTAAAGGTATGGCATCGTTTACATAGGTAAATTGTCCGATTGTTTTGTATTTTTGATAGCGTTGTTCCATTAATTCACTTTCATCTAATTTTGAAAGTTGAGTCAATGATTCTTCAAGGACGCGATCAATCACTTCTCCTTGAGCGACAAGGTCTCGATGAGCTCCACCTTTTACCTCACGAATAATTTCATCAATTACTCCAAGCTCTTTTAAATCCGGTGCTGTTATTTTCATCGATTCTGCGGCTTTTTGTGCAAGCGACGCATCTTTCCACAATAATGCTGCAGCACCTTCAGGGGAAATTACAGAATATGTCGAATTTTCCAGCATATGGAGGTGATTACCTACACCAAGTGCTAATGCGCCACCACTTCCTCCTTCGCCGATAACAATACAAATAACAGGTACTGTAAGACCAGCCATTTCGAGTAAGTTTCTGGCAATGGCCTCACTTTGCCCTCTCTCCTCTGCAGCTTTACCTGGGTACGCTCCTTTTGTGTCAATAAAACAAATAATTGGGCGCTTAAATTTTTCTGCCTGCTTCATTAACCTAAGTGCTTTACGGTATCCCTCTGGATGAGGCATCCCAAAGTTACGACGTATATTTTCCTTCGTATCTTTTCCACGTTGATGGCCAATGACCGTTATCGGACGTCCTTTATATTTAGCAATTCCACCAACGATCGCCTCATCGTCTCCATATAGACGGTCACCATGCATTTCAATGAAATCAGTAAATAATTGCTCAATATAATCTAAAGTA
Source organism: Halalkalibacter sp. HAAS-P014 (assembly GCF_056619965.1). Taxonomy (NCBI): domain Bacteria; kingdom Bacillati; phylum Bacillota; class Bacilli; order Caryophanales; family Bacillaceae; genus Halalkalibacter; species Halalkalibacter sp. HAAS-P014. The sequence continues at coordinate 8,989 of NZ_JBWQTV010000023.1, forward strand.
GTTGGTCGCTCATTCAACCTTGCAATTTGAACACGCTCCCATGGCTGTAGGTTCCCGTAAATATCACGTTCTAATTGTTGCAGACGACTCTCAAGCTTATTAATCTCATCTGTTAGATCAATCTCTTTTTCTGCCGTGAAAGTTTTCAGTTCAGAAATCTTATTTTTCAGTTCTAATATAGGTTTTTCAAACCCTAGTTCACTTGCCATTCGTGTGACACCTCCTTTATAAAGAGTGAATATCTAAAATAGTAGTCAATGTATCTTTCATTTCGTGGCGATGTACAACTCTATCCAATTGGCCGTGCTTTAAAAGAAACTCGGCAGTTTGAAAGTCCTCTGGTAATTCTTGACGAATCGTTTGTTCAATAATCCGGCGTCCAGCAAAGCCAATTAATGCTTTAGGTTCAGCGAAGTTATAGTCACCTAAAGAAGCAAAACTCGCTGATACCCCACCAGTTGTAGGATGAGTCATGATTGAAACAAATAAGCCACCTTGACGATGAAGCTTCTGTAAGGCTGCGCTTGTTTTTGCCATTTGCATTAAACTAAGTACACCCTCTTGCATTCTCGCTCCACCAGATGCTGAAAACAAAATGAAAGGCGCCTTGATCTCAATTGCATGCTCGACAGCTCTTGTGATTTTTTCACCAACAACCGAACCCATGCTACCCATTCGAAACCTTGAATCCATTACAGCCAGTACAGCACTAAATCCATTTATAGTACCTTTTCCTGTTACAATCGCTTCATTGATATCCGTTTTTTTGCGGTCCGCTTCTAACTTATCTTCATAGGTAGGAAAGTTCAGTGGATTTTGACTAATCATTTCTTTATCGAATTCCACAAATGTACTTTCATCAAATAAACTATTTATTCGTTCATAGGCTGTCATACGATGATGATGTCCACATGAATCACAGACGTTCAAATTCTTTTGTAATTCTTTTGTGTACATAATTGTCCGACAAGAAGGACATTTTGTCATTAGACCTTCAGGAACTTCTTGTTTGGCACGTTCTGAAGGAATCGTAGCATACCTCTTTTTTTTCTTCAAAAAATCCTTTAGCATTCTTCCACCTCGCTCGCTTACTACATCTTATGGTTATTTCTAATTATTAGTACAAGCTAAAAACGACTATTTCTTAAATGACGCTTCATTGCTTGTGTTGCTGACTCTTGATCACGATTGTTTATTGCCTGATAAATTTCCTCATGCTCCTGAAGTGATACGGGCATCCTTCCTTCTCTCTTTAAAGAGCGTTCTATTGCTATTTTGTTGTATTCCACGAGTGATACCCATAGATTGAGCAGCAAACGATTGTGACTTGCTTCTACGATTGTTTTATGGAATAAATAATCTTCTTCAACCGGCAAGTCTCCATATGACCATTCTTCCTTAGCAGAGATTATCAGTTTATTTAATTGGACAACCGACTCATCAGTAATTCTCTCGCAAGCTAACTTAAGAGCTTCAAGCTCTACTATTCGTCTTGTCTCAGTTAAATCCTTCTTTGCATTGTCATCTTTAAGAAGAAATGATAAAAGTATTTCTATCAGACGATAACTACCAAACGGTTTAATAAATGTTCCTTCCCCACGCCTTGTCTCAATAAGATCTAATAATTCTAATGCGCGTAAGGCCTCTCGAACAGATGAGCGACCGACTTCAAGGCGGTCGCTCAACTCTCTTTCTGATGGTAATTTATCTCCACTTGCTAACTGATCTTCATTAATAATCGTGTTTATTTGTTTTATGACTTCAAGATAGACTTTTGGTTTTTCTGATGACATTGTCACCCTTCACCTCAGTTATAAACAATTAATTTATTCTTCATCCCCAATAATTGCAAGTTTTTTTGTTTTCTCAGCAATTTGAGCAGGGTCTACCTTTTTACGAGCTACTCCAGTTTCCATCGCTGTCTTTGCAACAGCAGCCGCAACAGACGGTGCTACACGAGGGTCAAAAGGAGCTGGAATAACATAATCTGAAGAAAGGTCTTTTTCAGCCACAAGTCCAGCAATCGCGTAAACAGCAGCCACTTTCATTTCTTCGTTAATATGAGTAGCTCTAACATCTAGTGCTCCACGGAAAATTCCTGGGAATGCTAATACATTATTAACCTGATTAGGAAAATCTGAACGCCCTGTTCCAACTACACTTGCTCCGGCTTCTTTCGCTTCATCTGGCATAATTTCTGGAACTGGGTTCGCCATAGCAAAAATTATAGGGTTGTCATTCATACTTTCAACCATCTCTTTTGTTAAAGCTCCAGCAACAGAAACTCCAATAAATACATCTGTACCTTTAATAACATCTGCTAGACTTCCTTCTAATCTGTCACGATTTGAAAATTTAGCAACCTCTGCCTTCATATCATTCATCCCATATGAACGCCCCTCGAAAATAGCGCCTTTAGAGTCGCACATAATAATATCTCTAACACCCATACGTTGCATAAGTTTCATAATCGCTATTCCCGCAGAACCGGCACCATTGGCAACTACTTTAATTTCAGATAGTTTTTTGCCGGTAATTTTTAGCGCATTAATTAACCCTGCTAACGTTACAATTGCCGTACCATGTTGATCATCATGGAATACAGGGATATTTGTTTCTTTTTTCAGGCGCTCTTCAATTTCAAAACATTCTGGTGCAGCAATATCTTCAAGATTAACCCCACCAAAAGTTGGCTCCATCAATTTAACTGTTTCTACAATCTTATCGACATCATTTGAACGTAAGCATATCGGAAAAGCATCTACACCAGCAAATGATTTAAATAGAACTGCTTTTCCTTCCATAACAGGCAATGATGCTTCTGGTCCAATGTTTCCAAGACCTAGAACTGCCGTACCGTTACTAACAACAGCGACCATATTGCCTTTCATCGTATATTCATAAACAGACTCAATGTCTTCAAAAATTTCCTTACACGGCTCTGCTACTCCAGGAGAATAGGCCAAACTTAAATCTTTTGCATTTCTTACAGGGACCTTAGTTTTTGATTCTAGCTTACCTTGATTGACACGATGCATATGTAAGGCTTCTTCTCTTGTGGTTGCCACAACGACACTCTCCTTTTTATTTCTGAATAGTATTGTGATTTACTCACTGGTCTGACCACTAAAACATTCTTAATTATATAGAAAATTAGTTGATTAGCCAAGTCTCAAAGTCTTATTATTTAGAGATTGTTCAATTTTTTTTATATATAATCCGGCTTTATCGTCTTTATGTCGTACTTTCTTTTAGGATTACATTATTCTTTCCTAATAAATATTCAAGCTTTTCAATGAACTCTTCACTTGCAGTAACCCTTAATTTTTTTGGTAAATGAAGTGTTTGTTTTGTTTGCTCATAATATAAAATAACAGGGATTGTTCCTTGACTAGATAACAGCAGTTTTTTCAAATGTTCTAACAAGTCTGGATTTTGTCTGTCCGAACTTATACGTAAATAAAGCGTTTTTTCTGAGGTTACCTTTGTCGTAAGTTGTTTAACAGAAGCTACTTTGTCTACTAGAAATTGAACTCGATTTTGTGTATCATCGTAACGCCCTTCTATTAAATTTAATTCACCTTCTACCAATAATTGCTGATACATTTTCCATACACGCGGAAAAATAACTAAATCAATACTTCCTGATTCATCAGTCAAAACTGAGAAACCCATCGCTTCACCTTTTTTTGTTTTAATTCTTCTCATTTTAGTAAGAAGTCCGGCTATCCGACTCTTTCCTCTAAGAGTTATTGCTTCTTGTACCGTTCGTCTCCCTACGTTTTTTAGATTATTTTTATAGGATTCAATTGGATGCCCAGATAAATAGAAACCAAAAGCTTCTTTCTCATAATCCAGTTTCTCTTGTGGCTGAAGGGGCTCAAGGGCTTTGTATTCAGGTGCTTGAATATCAAGAGTGAAAAGGCCTTCTGTTGCATCTTGAAAGGATTTCACTTCTTGAGCAAAGCGCAATGCTTCTTCGACAGAATACAATAATGTTGCACGCTCATTGTGTAAGTCATCCATCGCCCCTGCCTTTATTAAATTTTCTATTGCTTTTTTATTCACTATTCTCTGGTCTATACGTACAACAAAATCAAATAAGTCACTATAACCTTCTGAGCCCCTTTGTTGTACAATCATTTGTGCTGCTTGTAAACCGACATGATTTATTGGCAGTAACCCAAAACGAATGCCAGTATCTTCAATCGAAAATAATATTTCACTTTTCCCGACCGATGGGGGCAGAACGTTGTACCCTGATTCCTTACACTCATGAATATGGTGAGAGAGTTTTTCTGCTTGATTCCAAACGGCTGATAAAAGCGCTGTATAAAAAGCTAAAGGAAAATTAGCTTTTAAATACGCTAATTGGTAACTTATCATGCTATAGGCAACAGCGTGACTTCGGTTAAAACCATAATCTGCAAAGCGCTCTATTAACTCATAGACTTTTACAGCGACTTCTTTCGTATATCCTTTCTCAATCGCTCCTTTTAAAAATGACTCACGTTGAAGGTCTAATTCTACTTTCTTTTTTTTGCTTATTGCTCTTCTGAGAATGTCTGCTTGTGCTAGGGTAAACCCAGCCATTAAGGAGGCAACTTCCATTATCTGTTCTTGGTAAATAATTACACCATATGTTCTTTTTAAAATTGGTTCAAGGTCTTCATGGACAAATGTTATGTCTTCTTTCCCATGCTTCCCTTTTATATAAGTCGGAATATAGTCCATTGGTCCGGGGCGGTATAAAGCATTAACAGCAACAATATCTTCAAACTCAGTCGGTTGCAACCTTTTTAATACCTGCCTCATCCCATCCGATTCAAGTTGGAAGACACCAGTGGTTTCTCCTTTCGCGAGTAACTCAAATGTTTTTGGGTCATCTAAAGGAATCGTAGTTAAGTCGACCTTTTTTCCATGATAACTTCTTATTAATTGTATAATGTTTTCAAGGATTGTTAAATTTCGCAAACCAAGGAAATCGAACTTTAAAAGACCTAGCCTTTCGACCACCTCCATGGTAGCTTGTGTTAACGAAACTGTCGATTGCCCTGCTTGTAAAGCCATTAGTTTTGTCAGAGGTTCAGCGCTGATAACAACTCCTGCCGCATGTGTCGATGCATGCCTCGGAAGTCCTTCAAGTTGTACAGCAATTTCCCATAGGTTCGATAACTGTGGCTCTTTAATCAAAGAACTCAATCGCTTGCTAACTTCTAACGCTTTTTTTAGCGTCATACCCGGTGTAGATGGAATTTCATTTGCTATCTGACTTACCATATAGCTATCTACGCCTAATACTTTCCCAACATCGCGCACAACTGCTCTAGCAGCCAGTGTTCCAAACGTAATAATTTGTGCAACATGTTCATGCCCATATTTTTTTTGCACATAATCTATCATCTCGTCTCTTCTATGATCAGGGAAATCAATATCAATATCAGGCATAGAAATCCGCTCATGATTTAAAAATCGTTCAAATAATAAATCATATTTCAAGGGATCAACATTCGTAATTTGAAGAGCGTATGCAACGAGCGAACCTGCGGCGGACCCACGTCCCGGTCCCGTTAGGATCCCTTGACTCCTTGCATATTTCATAAAATCCCATACGATTAAAAAGTAATCACTAAATCCCATTTCGTTTATAACCGAGAGTTCTTTATCTAACCGTTGAACCACCTCATCAGAGAGTTCTCCGTAACGATATTTACAGCCTTCTTCACATAAAGAACGAAGAAGGTCTTCTCCGTTTTCCTCATCAGTTGGGAACTTTGGTAGCTTTGGTCTATCTAGTTCGAGTTTTACCGAACATAGAGAAGCAAACCGTTCTGTATTCGCTAAAAGTTGCTCGTCCTTTTGGTACTTGTCTAGCATCTCGGAAGGACTGAGTAAATAATGCGATTTCTCGCCTTTTCCAAGAGGATAATCTTCAATTTTCACTCCTTCTCTTATAGCCCTAACAACATGATAGGAAAAGATTTGTTGTTCGTCTAAAAATCTACATGGGTGGGAAGCTATTAATTGGATGTTACCCTTTTCTGAAAACAACTTAAGCTTCTTTTGTTTTTCTTCATCACCACCTGTTTTCTGCAATTCTAGAAACCAATCAGAAGCCCGAGTCCCACCACTCCAATCCTTTAACCATTTCCATGCATGATCGTATTCCTCCTGTGAAATAGCAGCTTCTATCGGCCCATTTTGATATGGAATAATGATTACTACATCATGTAATAGGGGTGTAAGTTCGCTACAAGTAAGTCCTATTCGCTTACCTTGTTTATGTCCAAGCAGCGTTGAAATCTTGAGAAGATTAGCATAGCCATTTTCATTTTTTGCATAAATTCTTAGTAATGAAAAATGTTCTTCATCACTTTGTATCGTTACCTCAAGTCCAAAAATTGGTTTAATCTCGTTTTTTAAACAAGCTTGGTAAAACGGGACGGCCCCATACATCACATGATGATCACATAACGCCAATGAATGATAGCCAAGTTCCTTTGCCGTCTTTACCAATTCCTCTACTCGATTCGTTGATGATAGAAGACTGTATTCACTATAAACTTGAGTTTGAACAATCTCCATACAACTCGCCTCAACTTTCTTTAATTCTTCTTCTAGTATAGTACAGATTTGCTCTTAATTAATATGAGAAGACTTTATGAATTGTACATTTGAGTCATAATTCACTACTTCTTGTCCTATATATGGTGTAGGAAGACTGTTTTTAGAGAATCGAATTCATGAAAGTTGGTGGACCACATGCTAAGTCGAGAACTTCTTGCAACACTAATTATAGATTTCTTTGTTGCTTTTGGCGTCATTATTGGTGGAGCTATCATCGGTGGAATTGGAGCCTTTCTAATTGGGAAACCACCTTTATCCGTCATGCACGATTTAGCTGGAAGTTTAAAAATATGGGCAATTGTTGCTGCAATCGGAGGTACATTTGATGCAATAACGAGTATTGAGCGAGGGCTTTTCTATGGAACCCATGATGATATTTTCAAAACTGGATTTATGATCTTTGCCGCTTTATGTGGGGCGCAATCTGGTACTATCCTGATTCAATGGATTGTCGGGGAGTCCCTTTCATCATGAGAGTCCCTCCATTTTATGAAAGGCCAACTGTGAAGCGGTTCTTCGCTGGTATGATACTAGGAGTTATAATAGGATGGTTCTTTTTTGTCTATCAATATGGACAAGTGTACGAAGGTTTAATGCTGCGGATTAACGAGCAAGAAGCGATTATCGGTGAACTCGAAGCTGATATCGAACAGCTTCGTAGTGATCAAAATCGATTAAATGAGGAGAATCAAAAGAAATTAACGATCCAAGAAATTGATATCCAATTCAGCAATGACAGAAAGTTGCGACTCAACCAACTTACACTGCTTGATTTAAAGCAACAAGCATTAAATGAATTACAGTATATAAAGCGTAAAGATATCGAAACTGTATCGAATATGAGTGAATTGATGATTAGTACGCTTGAAAATAAAGTGTTTCGCGCTGGAGATAAACGGTATCAGTTAAAAGTTGAACAACTTCATTTAACTACCACACTTCGAATACACGTCAAAATAGTCCCTTCAAACAGTTGATTGTCACAGTTTTTCGAACATTTAAACAAACGCACTCTTATGGCGAGACTAGTAGTGTATAATATTGATAGGATCTCATTTCCAATAGGAGGGATTGATCATGAAAGTACCCGGTAGAAATATGGTTATAAATCGCAAAGAGTTAGCGTTACAAAAAGTAGAAAAAATTAAAAACGGCTTATCTGCTTTTGCTGAATCCAAAGAAGTAACCGATCTTATTCGAAGTGAACTTAAGAAACAATCCGTCCCTGTTAATGAAGATGTAACTGACGTCGGTTCTTGGTTTTATCCTGTAAAATAATTCAACAACAAAGTTGGGAGGATAACTTACTGATACAGTCGCCTCCCAATGACAATCATTGTTTGCACACATTTACCAATTTTTCAATAATCTCATCTGTTTCGTTCCACGAATAGGCAGTAGCTCCAGCTGCCATGGGATGCCCTCCACCGTTATGCTCAGCAGCAATCGAGTTAATAACAGGCCCCTTTGAGCGCAGTCTAACACGGATTTTCTCATCTTCTTCTACAAAAAATACCCACACTTTCAATCCTTCAACATCGGAAAACGCATTGACTAACTGAGATGATTCCGATGAACTCACATTAAACGTTTGAAGTATCTCCTTCGTAAGACGCATAACTCCTACTTGGTTGTCAATAATTGAAAAATGCTGAAGCACGTAGCCTTGAAGTCTTGTCATCTTCAAGTCTTTTCTATATAACTTTGAATAGAATTCATTCTGGTCAAACGAATGTTTTATTAGGACACTTGCTTTTTCTAATGTATTAGGCGTTGTATTCGAATATCTAAAGCGCCCTGTATCTCCAACAATTCCTGCATATAATAGCAATGCTGACTCCGAACTTAATTGATAATTGTAAGAGGCAGCTTCTTCAACCAACTCGACAATCATCTCACTTGTAGAACTAAAAGATGGTTCCACCCAGTTTAAATCTCCATATTCTTCAACATTTGGATGATGATCAATCTTGATAACAAAAGACGCTTTCGAGTAACGTTTATCATCAATTCGATCAGTATTGGCCGTATCACATACAATACTAAGCGCCCCATCAAAGGCTGTATCTCCAACATCATCCATCTTCCCAAGAAACGCTAAAGAAGGTTCCATCTCACCTACTGCAAATATCTCCTTTTTTGGAAAACGTTCTTTCAAAATTTGTACAAGTCCTAATTGTGACCCCAGTGCATCTGGGTCCGGGCGTTCATGCCGATGAACAATAATTGTTTGATATTGTTCAATTTTCTCTACTATCTGCTTAATCATGCCTCATGCTCCTTTTTATATAGTTGTTCAAAGTTCCTCCACTGGCAAATTCACTCATCTCGAGATACAATGTCTTTTAGAGGTTGTTAGATCATGACAGCTTTTAGAATAAGGGAGGTACATATGGACAAACTATTAACTATTATTATTGTTATTTCAGCAGTCTTTTTCATTTATAACAAAATAAGAATGTGGCGCTCAAAAGAATCGTTATTAAAACGGATCTATCAAACGAAATCTTCTCTTTCTTTAGGTTTTTTTCTCACAGCATTCGGCGCTAACCTTATTGTTTTTAATAGAAGCACAATAGACATTGTCGTTGGAGCTGTCTTTGCTATACTTGGTGTTGCTAATGTTGTCTATGGCTTTCGTGCATCACGCCACTATATTGCCCAATTAGGTGATTAGCGAATCAATTACAAACTTATATAGGGTGACATAAAAAGAGAGTGTTCTAAAACTAAATCACTCCCTTATAGGAAGCCACTGAAAAAGGCAGAATCGACTTTTTTCAGTGGCCTTCTTAATGTCACCCAATCTTACTTTTTTGTTTGCTTAATCAATTACCTGCGCCATCATCATCGCTTTTCCAACAATAGCTTCGTCATGGTACAATTCGACATCAATTTTTCCGTTCTTTCTACCTATCTCTAAAATTTTTGGTCGAATTGTAATAATATTTTCTATCTGCACTGGCTTAATAAAATAAAGTGTTATATTTTCGACTACTAAGTCACCTTTTTTGTACTTACGCATGACTCTGCTACCTATTTCTGTTACAAGTGTTGTAATGACTCCATTTGAAATCGTTCCTAGTTGGTTTGTCATTTGAGGTGTTACTTCACATTCAAAAATAAGATCGTCTGCTGTAGACTTGTCTTGCACCCTACTTGTTACAATATCTTCAATTGTCTCACCAATATGGGGCTGCCTTTGTACCATCTGTAATGCTTTTAAAACATCCTGACGGCTAATGACACCTAGTAACTTTCTCTGATTATCAATAACAGGTAGAAGCTCAATCCCTTCCCAAACCATTACATGGGCAACGGCTGCAACAGATGTACGCTCATTTACCGTTATCGGGTTACTTGTCATCACCTTTTCAATCGGCGTTTGCCTAGAAGCACCTAGTACATCTTTTGCTGCTACCATCCCCTGGATTTTTAAGTTTCCATCGATGACAGGATACCTGCTATGACCAGTTTTTGAATTTAAATCATGCCATTTTTCAACCGTATTTTGAGTGGTCATATAAAATGTATCTTGAAATGGTATGAGTATGTCATCTACAAGCACAATCTCTTTTTTGATGAGTTGATCATAAATGGCACGATTAATCATTGCAGCAACTGTAAACGTATCATAACTTGTAGAGATGATCGGCAATTCAAGCTCATCTGCTAAAGCAATCACATCTTCGCTCGTATCAAACCCTCCGGTAATGAGGACGGCAGCTCCAGCTTCAAGTCCGACTTTATGAACTTGGTAACGGTTCCCAACAATTAACAGGTTTCCTGCTTCTACATAACGCATCATTGCTTCAAGTTTCATCGCACCAATGACAAAGCGATTCAGCGTTTTATGAAGCCCTTGCCGACCACCTAATACTTGTCCATCAACAATGTTTACGACTTCAGCGTATGTAAGCTTTTCAATATTTTCTTTCTTTTTCATTTCAATTCGCACTGTACCAACTCGTTCAATGGTACTGACAAGACCTTGATTCTCAGCTTCTTTAATAGCGCGATAAGCCGTTCCTTCACTTACTGTAAGGGCTTTAGCAATCGATCGGACAGAAATTTTTTCCCCTACGGCTAAATTGGTTATATACTCAATAATTTGCTCATGCTTCGTAGCCATGATAGCCACCACACTTTCACTTAGCTGTTTTACTTTCAACATAGTCTGTATTACTTTACATTATACGTCTGAAAGTTCGGACTATCAAGGCTTCATGTTAACCTCGCATTTTTTCACGTTCGTTTTGTTGACTGTGCATAGGTACAGCAACCTTTGTTTTCCTTCTTTTATGATATAACAGATGCAAACCATTCCCACTAATAACGAACATGGCAAACACAATCCAAGACCACGCAAAAACTCTATCTATTCCTGAACCATCAAACGGTAAATACTCTAAACCGTATACGAGCATGGCCACAGAGAGCAAAAAGGATAAAAATAAGCGCTGCTTCATACAAATCTCCTCCTTTTTCTTTTATACATACATATGCTAAAAACAAAGAAAAAGACCAAGCCACAGCTTGTACTTCCATGCCTGTAACATAAAAAGGTGACTCAACTGTAAACACAATTAGTTGAGTCACCTATTACTTTTATAATTCAAACGATTCTCCAACCTTCAATGGTAAGCCTTTCTTGCCAGATAAATTTTCTGCAAATTCAACTGGGTCTTGTTCAATTACAGGAAACGTATTGTAATGGATTGGGACCACACGCTTGGCTTGTAGCCACTCAGATGCTATTGAGGCATCTTCTGGCCCCATTGTAAAGTTATCACCAATTGGTAAGAAGGCTACATCAATTGTGTTACGCTCTCCTATTAGCTTCATATCACTAAACAAAGCTGTATCTCCGGCGTGAAAGACTGTTTTCCCTTCAGCTGTAAACAGAATCCCAGCCGGCATTCCTGTATAGATAATCTTTTGTTCTTCTTCGACTGTAAATGACGAACCATGGAAGGCTTGTGTGAGTTTCACTGTACCAAACTCAAATTCATGAGATCCCCCAATATGCATCGGATGGGTTTTAACCCCTTGCCAACCTAAATATGTAGCAAGCTCGAATGGAGCGACAACTAGGGCATCATTTCTCTTTGCAAGTTCTACTGTGTCGCCAACATGATCATTATGACCATGCGTTAAAAGGATTACATCAACATTTACCTCATTGGCGTTTAAGTCCGTTTGACCATTTCCCGTTATAAATGGGTCAACAATAACTTTTGTGTTCTTTGTTTCAATTTGTACGACTGAATGTCCATGATAACTAACCTTCATTTTTATCATCTCCTTGTTACTATTTTAAACGATACCTTCCAATTATTTAACCATTAAGTATCGAGAATCCTGCAAAAGACTCTTATTCTTTTCCTTCCTCTTTCTGAAAAAGAGTTTGTTTTTTTACTCCTGCTGTTTCTGTTACGTAAGAGGCTTCCAGCACAGCAGAAGGATCAACAGACAGGACAATTTCTTTTAATTTCGGATACATAAATCGATTGGTAATACAATAAATTATCAATCGCTCGTCTCCTGTATAGCCACCTTGTCCATACAAATAGGTAATCGACACATCTAACTCTTTCAATAACTTTTCTCCTACAACATGTGGCTGGTCTGAAATGATCATCACCGATTTTCCTTGATTTAACCCATCTAAAACAAAATCAATCATTTTCGAGACAATATAAAAGACTGCGATACTAAACATAGCCTTTTCTAATGTAAAAACAAAGGCAGCTCCTGTTAGAATAACAGCATTTACGCCAAGCAAAAACGAGCTAATTGGTATATGAAAACGGCGATTCACCCAAATAGCAACCATTTCTGTTCCGTCAACTGCGCCCCCAGCTTTCACAACAAGTCCGATTCCAAAACCAAGTAATAACCCTCCATAAAGGACAATTAATACTTCAGATGATGTAATAGCTGGCATTGGCGAAAGCCACCACAGAGCCAGTGTCGTTACCATATTTGCATATAATGTTCGGACAACAAATTTCCTTCCCATGAAACGACCAGAAAAAAGAAGGGTCGGGACATTCAAGGCCAAATAGACAGCCCAAATCGGCCAACCAATCTGGGAGTTAACCATAATGGCAATTGCCGTCACTCCACCGTCCACTAATCCATTCGGTGCTAAAATTAGTTCAAGTCCGGCAGCTACGATAATTGCACCAATTGTTAACGAAAAATAGTTAAAAAATAACTTCATCCTTTTCTCCTCTTCTGATTTGTCCTTTCCTATTTTACCATATGATGATAAATTGAGAATAATCTTACAAACGTAAAAGGAGAGTTTTTCATGTTTGAAAATCGGTTAAAGTATGTACAAAATTGGTTATCCGAACAAGCCGTAGCTTATGCTTTTATTCAGGGAAAAGCGAACTTATTTTACCTCACTGGATTTCGTTCTGAACCACACGAGCGTTTGATTTCTTTATTTGTTTTTCCAGAGAGTGAACCGTTTTTGGTTTGCCCTAATATGGAAAAGGAATTAGTTCGTCAATCTGGTTGGAACTATGAAGTGATTGGATATAGCGATCATGAAAATCCCTGGGAGCTTATAGCAAACCATTTCCTATCTCGTAACCTAAGTGGTTCAAAGGTCGCAATTGAAAGAAGCACACTTTCTGTTGCAAGGTTCGATCACTTAAAGCAACTCTCACCAAACACTTCATTTATCTGTTGTGAAGAAACGTTAATGAATCTGCGTTTAATAAAAAGCAAACAAGAAATTTCCCTTTTACGAGAAGCCGCAAAGTTGGCCGATTATGGAGTTGAAGTAGGAGTTCATGCTCTTTCAACCAACAGAACAGAGATGGAAATACTTGCGATGATCGAATTTGAGCTAAAAAGAAAAGGAGTAGCGGAGATGTCTTTTGGGACACTTGTCCTCAGTGGAAAGCAGTCTGCAAATCCACATGGCATACCAAGTATGAAGACCGTAGATAACGGCGACCTCATACTGTTTGATTTAGGTGTAGTCATTGAAGGCTATTGCTCAGATATTACTCGAACTGTTGGATATGACAAACTAACAGATGAGCAGATTACTATATATAATACCGTGCTAAGAGCCCAAGAAGAAACATTAAAACTTTGCCGATCGAAAACGACACTTGGCGATCTCGACCGGAAAGCTAGATCAATCATTGCAGAGGCTGGGTACGGCCCTTATTTCCCTCACCGAATTGGTCATGGACTCGGTACAGAGGTGCATGAGTTACCCTCTCTAAATGAAACGAATAAAGATCTATTACAAGTCGGAATGACATTTACAATCGAACCTGGTATATACGTACCTGAAGTAGGTGGGGTCAGAATTGAAGATGATGTACTGATTACAGAGGAAGGATATGAATGTTTGACGCAATATCCCAAAGAACTACAAGTTATTTCACCTAAATAAACAACAGTTGAGGCTGTCTCACAACAGTTTATCCACCAATACGGCAGGACAAACTCTTACGAGACAGCCTCGCTTCTTATTTACTTTTGCCAAACCCATGTGTATAGTTTACTATCATTATTCATAAAGCGAATATCTAGCTTTTCTATGTTAGGCATCGATTTTTTTAATCTTTCCACAAAAACAGTTACATCCTTCTCATGCTCATTCAACTGTAACTCTTCAATAATTTTTTCGACTTTTTCTTTTGCCTCAGCGCCTTTTATAACACGATCTCCGTATTCGTACTCATAATGATTCGGACTATCATATTCCCATTCATACCAGGTATTGTTTTCCAGGACTGTGATCCTGACAGAATAAGCTGTCATAAGCTCCGTACCACTAGCAACGACTGGTACACCCGAACCTAATAACATTATAAACAGCAACGGTATTATAAACCATTTTCTCATCTTTACCACCTCATTTTTATAAGATGTAGCAAAGATGGGTATTTTATACAGAGCTTCTTTAAAAGTGTATTTCACAAGCGTTATCCAAAATTATCTATACCTATGGATAACATCGACACCTCCGGTCACTTCAATTACAGTTCCTGTCACCATATCCGCGTTCTCATCACACAGGAATAAAACCGCTCTAGCAATATCCTCGCCTGTACCTGAGCGTCCAATAGGTGTATCACTGTCGGGATACTGCCTCGCCTCCTCTATTGTTGCTTCCTTCATATTCCCCAATATATTGCCTGGGCAGACCATATTTGCTGTAATACCATATTCAGCTTCTTCAATTGACACCGTTTTCATTAATGAAACAAGCCCCACTTTTGCAGCTGCATAAGCAGAACGGTAAATCCATCCTGGTGCACTATTAGCTCCTTGAAATCCATATGTAACAATCCTACCAAATTGTTGCCTTCTCATAATCGGGACGATTTTTCTTAATAAATGATAGACTGCACTTAAATTCCCTTCAATCATGTTGTACCATTGTTCTTCCTCATAGTCGATGAGCTTCTTGCGTTCAAAAACATAAGGTCCGGCATTATTGATTAAAATATCAATTCTTTTAAACCGTTCAACTGCCTGATCTACAGCATGTTCTATATCATCTTTCTTCGTAACATCAGCTTGTATGAATTGAAGAGAATTTGAGAATTCTTTCCACTTTTCTTGTAACATCTTCACTGCTTCCTTATCGCTTCGAAAAGTAACGGTTACAGAATACCCATTTTTTAGCAGCGCTTCTGTTACTTGGAGCCCTAACCCTTTAGTTCCAGCCGTAATAAAGGCATGGCGCATGTCTATTCCTCCTCACCCATAAATACATTATCCACGAGTAAATCATACTATGTTTTTGACTGTTAGTAAAAAAAATAAATTGCTTCTTTCCTGATAGACGTTAAAGAGGCTGCTAAAGGGAATTCTCCTTTAGCAGCCTCTTTAATTATCTTTAATATTTCATCTTGTCATATTGATGTTCCATCTCATCTTGATGACGCTGTTCATGTGTTCCTTGACGGTAAGATTCCATAACTTGCTGATGCACGGACATTTCTCCTTCTGCATCATAAACAGCATTTGTTAACTTGTGCTCCTTCATTCGTTTGTACCCCCTAATAAGTATTCAACGCCTACTTAGTATTGGCACAACGAATTGTTTTATGTGAAAGAGACACATTGTCTATTATTGGTTTAAACACGTTTCTGCTTTAGCTAATGCTAGTTTTACTTGCTCAAAACCAGTTCCTCCAGCACTATTACGTCTAGCAACAACTGTTTTAGGATGTAGGACATCAAAAATATCCTTCTCAAACAAATCGCTTGCCTCTTTGTAATCAGAAAACGGTAAATCAAGAAGGAATACTCCTTTTTGAATAGCTACTAACACAAGTTTTCCAACGACTTCATGCGCTTCTCTAAATGGCATTCCTTTCGTAGCTAAATAATCAGCTAGTTCTGTCGCATTGGAAAAATCTTGATGAACAGCCTTTTCCATAGTATCTGTGTTTACTGTCATCGTTTCAATCATACCAGCAAATATATTCAGCGAACCTTTTACTGTTTCCACTGTATCAAACATACCTTCTTTGTCTTCTTGCATATCTTTATTGTAAGCAAGAGGCAAACCTTTAAGCGTTGTTAAGAGCGAGAATAGGTTTCCATACACTCGGCCTGTCTTCCCTCTTATTAACTCTGCCATATCGGGATTTTTCTTTTGAGGCATGATGCTGCTGCCTGTTGCAAATGAATCATCCATCTCAACAAATTGAAATTCTTGAGTTGACCAAAGTATTAATTCTTCACATAACCGTGATAAATGCATCATTAGAACGGATGACGCACTTAAAAACTCAACGATAAAATCTCGGTCACTAACAGCATCTAAACTATTTTGGTAAACGTCATCAAACCCCAGTAATTCAGCAGCATATGCACGGTCAATTGGAAAAGTAGTTCCAGCTAATGCACCTGCACCTAAAGGTGAGATGTTTAATCGTTTCAAGCTATCTTCATAACGGCCATAATCACGTTCAAGCATCCAGAAATAAGCGAGTAGATGATGGGCAAAAGAAACTGGTTGGGCACGCTGTAGATGAGTATACCCAGGAATTAATGTTTCTACATGCGCAGATGCTTGTTTATACAATGCTTCTTGTAATTTTTTTACTGCACCCATAATCTCTTTTGTGTTGTTGCGTAAATATAAATGCATATCCGTTGCAACTTGATCGTTACGACTTCGGCCTGTATGTAGCTTTCCACCGACCGGTCCGATTTCATCGATTAACATCTTTTCTAAATTTAAATGAATGTCTTCCTGCTGAACAGAAAATTCAAGCTCTCCATTTTTAGCCTTTTCACGGAGCACAGCTAATCCTTCTTTAATTTTCTCTACTTCATCAGACGGCAGTATTCCACATTTACCTAACATCGTAACATGTGCGAGACTACCTTCTATATCTTCATCAACAAGCGCCTTGTCGAAGCCGATCGATGCACCAAATGCATCGACCCACTCCTCCGCTGTTTTTGTAAAACGTCCACCCCAAAGCTTAGCCACTACTGAGTGACCTCCTTCTTCTCTTTGTTCACCATGCTATTTACCTTTGTTGATAATCCCCATAACGAGATGAAACCAACCGCTGCACTGTGATCAAATTCATCGTCTGTAGAATACGTAGCTAGTTTTTCGTCATATAAAGAATAAGGTGATTTACGGCCTTCTACAATCGCATGACCTTTGAATAGTTTCACACGAACAACACCAGTTACTGTTTTTTGTGTCTCTGTTAAAAATGCTTGCAATGCTTTTGTAATCGGTGAGAACCATAAACCATCATAGATTACCTCTGATAACTTTTTAGAAACGACTGGTTTGAAATGTGCTACTTCTTTTGTTAACGTAATATCTTCGAGCTCTTTATGTGCCTTAATTAACGTCATTGCACCTGGGCACTCATAAACTTCACGAGATTTGATTCCAACAAGACGGTTTTCTACATGGTCAATACGTCCAACACCATGCTTACCAGCTACTTGATTTAATTCCAAAATTAATTGGTCTAGTTGATAAGACTTACCGTTCAAAGTAACTGGTACCCCTTGCTCAAAGCCAATCTCAATAATTTCAGCTTGATCAGGTGTATTTTCAATTGAATTGGTTAATTCATAAGCACCTTCTGGTGGAGTAGCCCAAGGGTCTTCAAGGATTCCACACTCATTTGCACGTCCCCATAAGTTTTGGTCAACTGAGTATGGATTATCCAAGTCAATTGGAATTGGAATATTGTTTTTCTTTGCATATGCAATTTCCTCATCACGCGACCAGCCCCACTCACGAACAGGAGCTAATACTTTTAAATTTGGATTTAATGCTTGAATAGAAACTTCAAAACGAACTTGATCGTTTCCTTTTCCTGTACAACCGTGTGCAACTGCAGAAGCACCAGTTTGCTCAGCAATTTCGACTAACTTTTTAGAGATTAGTGGACGAGAAAGTGCTGATACTAACGGATACTTTTCTTCATACATTGTATGAGCTTGTAATGTCGGCAAAACAAAGTCTTCAGCAAATTCCTTTTTTGCATCAATCGAATAAGATTCAATTGCACCTACATTCAATGCTTTTTGTTTCACAAAATCTAAATCTTTTCCCTCTCCAACATCTAATCCTACTGCAATAACATCATAGCCTTTATCTGCTAACCATTTGATTGCAACAGAAGTATCCAAACCACCTGAATACGCTAATACAACTTTCTCTTTACTCATCTCACATAACCTCCAATGAATATTCATACTCTAAATATTATTTTTATACAGTGTTATTCAAAAAAATGAGTGCTCTTCTTACCCGCACCTCTTTTGCATAAAACCAAATACATTTCTTATTAATATTCATTACTTTAACAGGGGTGCTTCGTTTTGGCAAGTAGTTTTTGTTTTTTTCATTTTTTTATTTCATATTTTCTAAACTTCTACTAAAATCAATAGTAAGCAAACCAAAAGATGTGAGGAGAATGTCTACATGAGTGTTAAATTCATATATGATTCCCGTCTCGGACTAGCAATTCCCACTTTAGAGGAAACTTGGCAAAATCTCGAAATCAAAACCCAAGAACGCATCCTTGCAAAATGGGAAGATATTAGAGGAACAATTCCAGAACGTGTAAAAGAGATTGAACAAAAAATCAATTTCGTTCATCAACAGTTAAGTATTGAAGAAGATTTCGATCGTTCTTGCGAATTGAACCTCGAAATGGCAGAGCTTGCTTCTATTATTAATGATTTATGGATTTGGTTTCGGATCACCCCTTCAGTTACTAATGCTAACCTATTACCATCATAAGTATGAACGTAAAATTTGTTGCCTGTATTTTTTCAAAAGAGAAAACTAAAATATAGGAGGGGCTGTCTCAAAAGGTAAAAAACAACCTTTTGGATGAATAGCAATGGCACGTTCGTCGCACGCCTGTTATAAGAAACCCACTTATAACAGGCTTAGAAGACTGCGACGTCTTAGCTCATTGCTTAGGGGCTGTCTCAAAAGGTAAAAAACAACCTTTTGAGACAGCCCCTATAATAACGACGCTAACGCTCTATTTTTTAAACTCAACCTTCGTTCTGCATTTCTTCTAATAATCGACGCTTCTGATAAAAGTGCTGTGCAATATCAATTACTTGCTGAGAGAAGCGATAATTTATCCCTGCTCCTATTGCCATTCCTACAAGAGGGACACCTTGTATAACTTTCTTTCGTAACATTGAAATGATAAAGCTTTTTACGAGCTGCTTTGTTAATTGTTCGAAAACAGAGTCTTGCAAGATCGAATCTTCCCCTTGATAAAAGACATGTTCTCTGTCTTGCTCACTAACTTCGTTAACTAACTTGTCCCATTCCTCCGCTTGATAGAACTTCGGTATCGTTCCAACATGAAACAGCTTTAACATATTCATTAATTCAATCGGTCGCCTTACATCATAACCGTAAACAAGAGCCAGATGCTGCAATGAGCGAAGCTGAATAACAGCAAGTGCCGGTAAATCAGAAAGGAGCAAAAATGCACCTCCCATTCCAGTTAAACCACCTTGACCAAGTGCAAGGAGTCTTTGCTTGGCCATTAGTTGTTCAGCCAAGTGGTCTAGTTGCTCTAACGGTAGACCACGCAAGTCTTCAATTGTCGATATATTAGCGTCAAATGTACGTGCATGAGAAATAACTCTACGCTTGGTTTCGTCATACGACCTGCTATGCTGAAGCCAAGCTTGCAAATGAAGCAAACATGTATCCATTGCCTCAAGCCACTTTTGCTTCTTATTTTCCCCCAGCTGATCAAAAACCTTTTCAACCCACTTACTATATGTAGTTTGAAAATCAGTTGCGTCATATGTAAAAAACATGTCTTCCCATTCTGTAATTTCATTCCATCTAGTTTCCAATAGGCTCGTTTGTCTCATAATTTATCCCTCTTTGCTACCATTTTCATTCAACTTTGTATACATTCTCCTCTTAAACATTGACGAATATACCCATTGCCCGTTTCCTTGTTCCTGCATCATTTCAAAAGCATGCAACATCGTATTCATTTGCTTTAGATGATAAAAAAAGATTGCTTCTGCTGTTTTCGGTGAAGCAGTACTACCAAACCCTTGACTCACATCACCATACTGACTTGCTATACAATGTTTCAAAGCAATCAATTCGTCATTTCCCCTCGAAATTCCTGCTTCTTTCGCTGCGTCTTGTACAAGTTCAAGACTAAGTGCAATGTGCCCCATTAATTCACCTTGTGTTGAGTACTCAGGCGCTATCGCCTCTGTAAACACCTCTGTTTTCCCAAGGTCATGAACTAGACATACCGCAATAACAATGTCTTTATTAATATTAGAATAAAGAGGTAGGAGTTGAAGTGCTGACTGTGTCACATGAACTATGTGTTCGAGTAAACCAGCATAATATGAATGATGATAGTTTTTTGAAGCTGGAATGGTTGTTAGGCGTTCCCTTAAAACTTTCCTACTAAAGAGCTGCTTTATAATTGAGCGCAAAGTGTCTGATTGAACTTCTTCCATCATTAGTCGTAGCTCATGCCATAACGTTTCACGGTGAACACCTTTTCTCGAGATTAATTCTGATACATTTACTTGGTCCTCTTCAGTAGCTAAACGAATTCTCAGTATATTTAAATGCATTTTTTCACGATATAACCCTACCGTTCCTTCTACTTTTACAATGGCTTTCCTTTGTAATCTCTTTTTCTGTTCAGGGGTAATATCCCACAACCTTGCTGGAATAACTTCTAAATTTCTCTCTAATGTCAAATTTGCATAGTCACTACCATTTGAAGCTTGTTTAATTTCTCTATCTTTTATTAAAAAGAAATTTGTAATCGTTTCTCCTTCTTGCAACTGTCCCATTAAAATCCCCCCTATCGCTTCTTATTCATCCTATGCGCCAAAGAAAGATTTCAGTCTAATCATAGCGTTGATACCTATTAAAAGCAAAAAGGGTGTGCCAAAAGGTCTGAACTTGACCTTTGGCACACCCCTGAAGCAATGGAGCGAACAAAGCCATTGCATACTTTACTAGTACTTATTTCGATAGACGAACCGTATCACGAGCAATCATCACTTCTTCATTTGTAGGGATGATAATTACTTTTACTGGTGAATGTGGGTAGTTAATAAATGCTTCTTTTCCTCTAACTTTGTTAAGAGATGGATCCCAATATACACCCATAAATTCAAGTCCTTTTAATACTCTCTCACGAATCACGTCACTATTTTCGCCAATTCCAGCAGTGAAAATGATTGCATCTACGCCACTCATACGCGCTGCATAGGAACCAATATATTTGTGAATTCGAGAAGTGAACACTTCAAGAGCCAGTTCAGCTCGTTCGTTTCCATTATCAGCTTCTTCTTCAATGTCACGAAGGTCGCTAGAGAACCCTGAGACACCTAAGAGTCCACTACGTTTATTTAGCGTATCTAGAACTTCATTAGCATCTTGACCTGTTTTATCCATAATGTAAGGAATTAACGCCGGGTCAATATTTCCTGAACGTGTTCCCATTGTAACACCAGCTAATGGTGTAAAGCCCATAGATGTATCAATTGACTTACCACCTTCAATTGCAGCAATACTTGCCCCGTTCCCTAAATGACATGATAATAGACGTAACTGCTCAATAGGTCGACCTAGTAGTTCTGCAGCACGCTCTGATACATACTTGTGGGAAGTACCATGGAAGCCATATTTACGGATGCCAAAATCCTTATAATAATCATAAGGTAAGCTATAAAGGAAAGAAGATTCTGGCATTGTTTGATGGAAAGCTGTATCGAATACTGCGACAGCCGGCACATTTGGTAACACTTCTTTAAATGCTTTAATCCCTACAATATTAGCTGGGTTATGTAATGGAGCAAGCTCTGACACTTCCTCAATACCTGCTAATACATCATCTGTGATTAAGACTGAATCGTTAAATTTTTCTCCCCCGTGAACAACACGGTGACCGATTCCATCAATTTCATCTAATGAATCGATAATTCCTAATCCAGTTAATTTATCTAGAAGTGTTTTAACTGCAAAAGCATGATCAGGGATATCTAACGTATCTTTATTTTTCTCACCTTCTACTTCAATCGTAAAAACCCCATCCTCTAGACCAATACGTTCTACTAATCCTTTTGTTACGACTGTTTCTTCTGGCATGTTCAGAAGTTGAAATTTTAATGAAGAACTACCTGCATTAATTGCGATAATTTTTGCCATTCTATTTGCTCGCTCCTTTTTTCTACTAACAACATCAATTTGTACTCCTTCTATTTAAGCACCACATTTTCATGTTTTCAAGCTTATTCGCCTTTTTTCTCCCGATTACTGCCGTATTCTTTATTTTCAGAAATGAATACGCTTAAATGAGTTAGTTAATCATTCATCTCTTTTGCCATAATAAAAAGTGTGACCTGCTATTAAGGTCACACTTTTTATATTTTATATACCTAATTCTTCTTTAAACCATTTATTAATTTGCTGTATCATATCAGCAAGAGCTTCTTTTTTGGAAAAAGATGGTAGTTCTGCTAGTAGTGCCTGTTTCGGCTGCCTAACTTCGTCTCCTTTTTTCTGAAGCATAAAAATACTTTTTCCGTATTGTTCAGATTGAAACATGCTTGTAGGCAATTGAAGTAATCCAAGAATATTCGTATGTTGCTTCACATACTCATGCAATTGTTTAGCTTGTTCACTTTCAAATATGAAATTTGGTACAACAAAAAACAAGAAGCCATTTTCTTTAGTCTTTTTAATTGCTTGTTCAATCATTAGAAGATGGATAAAAGCATGTCCCTCGGCAGGATTCAATTCATAATTTCTAGCCACATCATCTTTTGGATAATAACCTACAGGTAAGTCGGTTACTACAATATCTACTTTGTCAAATGCAATTGGCTCTACACTATCTTGGTGAAATAAATTCAGTTCGTTTTTTTGTAAGTTCGCACTGACAAAAGCCAAATTTAATAACGTCTCATCCACTTCAAAGGCAAACGCAGTTAGAGACGTTGAAGATTGATTTAGCAAAGCGTTAACTAAATTTCCTGAACCTGCAGCTAAATCTAATAGTGTTGCATTAGGAATCTTGCCTATAACTTTATTAACAAGATAACTTAAAAATAGACAAACGGCATCAGGAGTCATAGAGTGATGAGGTTGAACAGCGCCCTTCATTCCTTTAAGTACCGCTAATTGATAGGCTTTACGCACTTCTTCAGGCTTCATTTCAATATCAGCAATTGTAGCGATCTTTTCTTTAAGTATGCTTTTCTCATCCTCAGTAAGCTCTTGTCTAACTTCTTTCCTAAATAAGTTTTCCCCTGCTTCAGCCAAACCTTCTAGGTATGTATTAATTCCTTTTTCATCAAGAAATGTTGCTGTCTCATCCAAATATGTATAAAGTTTTTCTACCAATTGATCATTCATTTGATCTCGCTCCCTTTTTTCCGAACACATTCATCATTACATTGTAGCAAAATAATGATGAATGTACAAAAGACTGCAATTTATTCACTTTAATAAAATCTTATTCCTTAAACAAATAAAGTCTGACTCAGAAATTTTTTCGCACTGTGCGAATTTTCGAGTCAGACTTTCTTTATTATTTTGCAGCTTTAACTGCTGCTATTGCAGCATCGTAGTCAGGGTGATTCGTTGCCTCTGAAACATATTCTGCATATGTTACAACATCATTCGAATCAACAACAAAAACAGCACGAGCTAACAAACGAAGCTCTTTAATTGCAACTCCAAAAGCTTCTCCAAATGAAAGATCACGGTGATCAGAAACAGTTTGAACATTTTCAATACCTGCTGCAGCGCACCAACGTTTTTGAGCAAAAGGTAAATCTACACTAACTGTTAATACTTGAGTGTTATCAAGATTTGCAGCTTCTTCATTAAAGCGACGTGTTTGCTGGTCGCAAACTCCTGTATCGATGGAAGGAACAACACTAATTAAACGTACCTTTCCTTTTGAATCATCTAATGTAACTTCTGACAAATCGTTAGCTAGTACAGTGAAAGCAGGCGCTTTTTCCCCCACTTTTACTTCAGTACCTAGTAGTGTTACTGGATTGTTCTTAAATGTAATTTCAGCCAATTTCCTTCCTCCTCTTTAAAATATGTACATTCTTATCATACATGACCTTGAGAATTTATGCCAGTTTTGTGATATCTTATAAGACCACCCAACAAAAAAAGAATGGGGATAACCCCATTCTTATAGTTGTTGATCAGTTGTTGTTGTATTCGTAACTGTTGTAGTAGTCGCGTTTTGATTTCCAGCGCTGCTACCATTATTTGCAACCATTTGTTGAATCTTCTCAACAACTTGAGGAGCAAAATCAAGCAGTTTTTCATAAAGATGAGTGTTGCTATCTAGATGCACCATTTTTACACCCTCACTGTTTACAACTAAAAAGGCAATTGGTGTAATCGATACACCTCCACCACTACCACCACCGAAAGGGTGCCTATGCTCTTCTTTCGGACCGCGCTCTTCAATTACAAACTCACTTCCACCAGCAGCAAACCCAAAGCCTACTTTAGATACAGGCATAATGACACTGCCATCAGGAGTTTCAACAGGGTCACCAACAATTGTGTTTACATCGACCATTTCTTTTAAATTTTCCATAGCCGTCTTCATTAAACCTTGAATAGGATGGTCTGTCATACTCGCTTCCTCCTTCGCAAATTACATATTTTTTTCAACCGAGTCTGTCTTAGACATTTTCGGTCTACGTCTCCAATGCTTAATAAGCATAAGACCTGCAACGATAGCATGCCCAATTCTAAAAGAAAACATGCACGAAAGATACGTACGTGATACCATTGCTTGAAAATGGGGATCGATTGTTAACCTCGGCATGAACTTCATTCTCATATAATTACCAACTAGTCCAATAATATTCCCCTTCACTCCCCAAATCGCACCAGCAAGTTGTGCTGTATGAGCAGCATCCCCAACACCGATGTCTGTATGCCATGTAAAAGAATTGACACTTACCTTGTTTAAAAACTTTCTAACAATCTTATGTAATCCGACTACATGGTCTAGAAAATCCCTTAGCCATCTTAAATCTTCAAGAATGAGTTCGGGGGTGATGGGTTTTTTCTTTTTTGATTTCATACTTGCTATTTCTTGTTCTTCTTCCACGATTAGAGCCGCTGAATCATCATCAACTTTTATGACAGGTGCCGAGAATTTATACACTTTCATACCCCAAACTGTCACCTTCGCCTCGAGTAAATCATCATCCTGATTATGTTGATAATTAACATGAATTTTCACCTTGGTTACTGCTATGATGATGAACAATACTATTAGTGCTATAACGATAATTGTCCAAACCATAAAATACCCCTTTTATAAAATTCGATGTATCTAGTTTCTCCCTTTTTATACAAAATAAACCTGCCAAGAGTGGCAGGTTTATTTTGTATGGTTATTTTCACGTTCATGAATAACAAATGTATCAGCAACAATGTCATGCAGACCTTGTTTTTTCTTCGTAAAAGCGACCATAATATAAATAGCATAGAGAAAGAAAAAAGCTTGGTGGAGGATACGTCCAACTCCTTCACGAAATACAATTTGTGTCCAACTTAAATTGTTTGTTGCTGCAGAGATCACTCGAAGTCCTAATACCATTTTTCCAATGGTCTGGCCGTAAAGTTTTGTCATGATTGCAAAGTAAAGGAAAAAAACTGTAGCTGATAAAATCGTTTCAAAGCTAAAAAATCCTACTGAAAGCAATCCATCGACGTCTAGTAATCTTAATGGATAATGGACTACAGTGTTTATCGAAAACACTGTTAAAATATCAAGAAGGAATGCCCAAAAACGCATCCAGAACCCAGCAAATTGATAGTTTTCTTGTTTGTTTTCAGAACTTACGACCGTACTTTCTGATTTCCTAACCGTATGTACAGCCCTGCTACGCAGGCGTCCATTGACTATTCGCTTTCCTTTTGGCTGTAATGGTTCCACTAGTTGGCCCACTCTCATCCCTCCTTAATCTGTATAAATGTATTTTAAAGTAGGTGAACGATGCGTCTCTAACATTCGTTCAAGAGTTCCTAATTCTCCTGTATCAATTCTGAACATCTGCTTCAGAGACATCGAAAGAAAACTAGGAAAGCCAACATGTGGTTGATATTTAATGACATCATAATTTCCAACTAAATCTTGCATCATACTAATCGTATCATCTAAACTACCTAGCTCATCCACTAAGTTAAGTTCCAAGGCTTGACTTCCACTATAAATCCGTCCGTCACCAATTGTACGAACCTCACTCTCAGACATGTTACGACCTTCGGCGATAATTCGAACAAATTCATCGTAAGATTCATCTATTAACGATTGAAGAATGGCTCGCTCATCGTCAGTCATTTCCCTTGTTGCAGACATGATATCCTTGTAAGGACCACTCTTTATGGTATTTACTTCTACCCCATAATTTGCAGCAAGTTCAGCTATATTAATCGACTCCATTATAACCCCGATCGAACCTGTAATTGTTTGAGGATTAGCAACAATTTTATCAGCAGGCGCTGCTATATAATAGCCTCCAGAAGCTGCCATATTGCCCATTGATACATATATCGGTTTATCATATTCATTTTGGGCTTCAACAATCTTTTCATGTATTTCAGCGCTTTCTACTACACCACCACCCGGTGTATTAACACGAATGACAATACCTTCAATAGTGGGATCTTTTGCGGCATGCTCAATTTGTGAAAGAAACATTTGATGTCTATATCCTGTTGCAGAAAATAACCCACCATCACCTGTGTCCTGAATAACTCCATTTAGTTCTAGTACAGCAATTTGACCACCTAGTTCTTCCCCTGTCTCAATGACTTGTTCCGTCCATTCATGCCCCATTGATTCCA
Source organism: Halalkalibacter sp. HAAS-P014 (assembly GCF_056619965.1). Lineage (NCBI taxonomy): Bacteria > Bacillati > Bacillota > Bacilli > Caryophanales > Bacillaceae > Halalkalibacter > Halalkalibacter sp. HAAS-P014. Next base: position 36,014 of record NZ_JBWQTV010000023.1, read on the forward strand.
TAAATGAACTAGTATTTGAAATAAACATAGAGGATGCTGCGTTAATGGCCATGGAAACCACCACTATCATCGCAACAGCAATTAACGCTAACCAACGTTTTCGACTCATTCCCTCACTCCTCTTTACTTTGTTTCTTTTACCCAATCTATGGGTATAATAACATAAAAATGGTAAAAGAACATTTGAGAGGATGAGAGACATGCCCGAACGCTCAAACATTTACTTGTCTTATAAACATACAAAAGAAATGGAGGAAGTAATCCTACCGTTAAAATCTTTAGCAAGGGAGAATGGTTTCACACTTGTGCAAAGTCCATCAGATGCCAATATAATAGCTAGTATAGGTGGTGACAATGCATTTTTACAAGCAACGCGAAAAACGGGTTTTCGTAATGATTGTCTTTATGTTGGAGTAAACACAGATTCCCTTGGATTTTATACTGATTTTACCATTCACGATACAAAACAGATGATAGAAGCGATGAAAAATGCTGAAGTCGAGGTAAGACGTTACCCTATTCTTGAAGTGACAGTTGATAATCAGAAACCTTTTTATTGTTTAAATGAATGTTCTATTCGCTCAAATATTATTAAAACATTTGTTATCGACGTCTATATTGATAACTTACATTTTGAAACTTTCCGAGGCGATGGAATGATTGTATCAACCCCGACCGGAAGCACTGCCTATAACAAGTCAGTAAATGGGGCTGTTGTTGACCCATCACTTCCTTCTTTACAAATTAGTGAAATTTCATCATTAAACAACAACGAATATCGAACACTCGGCACATCCTTTTTACTTGCTGCCGATAAAACACTAACGTTAAAAGTCGTTCAAGACGGTAATGACCATCCGATTATCGCTGTAGATAATGAAGCACTTAGTATTCGCCACGCAAAAGAGTTAAAGTTAAGGTTGTCAGAACGCGTTGTAAAGGTTTTAAAGCTGAAAAATAACTCGTTTTGGGAAAAAGTGCAACGGAATTTTCTTTAAGTGTTTTACGGAGCCTTAAAAAAACACTATTAAACCCATTATTATCGGGATTAACCCAAAAGGTTGGAATCATACTTTTTGGGTTAATCCTTTATTTTTTACTTTTTATACATGATCGTATTGTCAACAACAGTCATAACTACTTTCGCATTAGGGATTTCATCAGGTTCGATTATAAAAAGATTCTTATCAAGTACTGTAAAGTCAGCCACATACCCAATAGCTATTTTTCCTCTTTCATTTTCTTTACCAATTGCATAAGCACTTCCTGTCGTAAAAAGTTGCACAGCTTGGAAAGGAGTTAACTTTTGCTCTTGGATATAGCCCTCATGAGTTTCTCCAATACGTTTTCTCGTGACTGCAGCATGAATTCCAAGTAAAGGATCTACCGGTTCAATCGGTGCATCTGATCCACCTGCACAATGTAAACCATTCGTAAGCAATGTTTTCCATGCAAATGATTGACTAATCCTCTCTTCTCCTAACCTCTCCATTACCCAAGGGAAATCAGAAGCAACGAATCTAGGTTGGATATCGAGAATAACCGGTAACTTTTTCATTCTCTCAATCAAAGATTGTGTTGCCACCTGAACATGTATTAAACGGTCACGCCCTTCTTTCAAAGGGAAACGTTCTAAAGCCGTCACAGCCATCTCAAGAGCACCATCTCCAATCGTATGAATTGCAACCGAACGGTTTTTTTCACGAGCTCTTCTTACAAGTTCTTGCAACCCTTCTTCTGTATGAATTGCTACTCCCGATGTAGAAGGGTCATCCGTATACGGACTCTTTAAATAAGCCGTTCTTCCCCCTAAAGCACCGTCTGCAAAGATTTTCACTGCTCCTAGCTCAATAAACGGGGTAACATCGCCTCTATCAAGCCCTTCTTTTTCCATTTCATCAACGGCTTCATGATGAACTAAGAGGTGGGCACGGAACTTCTTGTCTTCTCCATCAATAACTTCAGTAAATTGATCAAACGTTTGTTTAAATCCACCGTAATAGTGAAGATCTTCTGTATGACCACCGACTAAACCAACAGATAACAGATCGTCAGTAGCTACTTGAAGCGCTCGTCTAACATAATCATCTGTCTCTTTTGGGATTACTGCTTTTACTAAATCTGCTGCAGTATCTAGCAGAAAGCCAGTAGGGGCTCCAGCATCATCCCGAACAATAACTCCACCTTTTGGATTTTCAGTCTCATTTGTAATTCCTGCTAGCTCTAATGCTTTGGAATTGACAAGGGCTGCATGACGACAAATCCTTGTTAAAAACATTGGCTTGTCCGGTGAAATCTCATCCAATTCTGAGCGATGGAATATTTTCCGATCAGAGAAATTATTTTCATTCCAACCATCACCAAATACCCATTCATCTTGAATCGATTGATCATAACTTTTTCTTAGAAGCCCTTTCATGTCTTCTGCAGTACCGACTTCTGACAAATCTAGACGTATTAGCTTTTCACCGTGGCCAATAATATGTAGGTGACTATCCACAAAACCAGGATAAACATAAGCACCACCAAGATCATATTGATCTTTAATATAATATGAATAGCGCTCAAGAAGCTCTTCTTTACTACCTAATCCACTAATTACTCCATCCTCAACATATACAGCGGAGACGGATTCGTTCTCTTCTTCCATTGTAAAAAATGTACCATTATACCATAGTGATCCCATTTCTATCCCCCTCAATTATTTGCATTTGTTACTATCGTGACAGATTCCAAACAACCATGCAATTAAAAAACTGATCCCACTTAGTACATAATAGGATCAGTTATAACATTATTTTGCTTTTGTAAACTTCTTTTTTTCAATTGCACGTAATTCAATCCGGCGAATTTTTCCGGATGAGGTTTTCGGAAGCTCTTGAACAAACTCCATACGTCTAGGGTATTTATATGGAGCCGTTTTTTGTTTCACATAATCTTGAAGAAGTGGAATCAACTCTTCTTCTTTCTTACTATCTTCTTCATTTCGCAAAACTATAAATGCTTTAACAACATTTCCCCTTACTTCATCTGGACTAGCAACAATCGCACACTCTTTCACTAATGGGTGCTTTGTTAGTACATCTTCAACTTCAAATGGCCCAATGGTATAACCGGAACTTATAATAATATCATCACTTCGTCCTTCAAACCAGAAATAGCCATCCTCATCCATCTTCGCTTGATCTCCAGTTATGTAATACTCTCCACGGTAAGACTTAGCTGTTTTCTCTGGATCCTTATAATATTCTTGGAATAAAGCTGGTGTATTTTTATGAACAGCAATATCACCTACTTCCCCAGGTTGAACTGGGTTTCCATCTTCATCAATGATAGTAACTTCATTTCCAGGTGTTGGTTTCCCCATAGAACCTGGCTTTATTTCCATTCCCCTTAACACTCCAATTAATAAAGTATTTTCAGTTTGACCATACCCATCACGTACAGTAACATCAAAGGCTTCTTTAAAAGTCTCAATTACTTGACGATTTAGTGGTTCACCGGCAGAGACCGTACTTCTAAGTTCAGGTAGTTTATACTGAGAAAGGTTATCTACTTTTGCCATAAACCGATATTCTGTAGGAGTACAACAAAGAACATTAATTTTCTCATCCTGCAATCGTTGTAAATATTCATGAGGATCAAACTTCCCTTGATATACATAGGCAGTTGCCCCTAACCCAATTGTTGATAAAAATGGACTCCATACCCATTTTTGCCAACCAGGTGCTGCAGTGGCCCAAACTATATCTCCTTCTTGAACATCTAGCCACATTTTCGATGCAATTTGCAAATGTGCAAACGCCCAACCATGAGTGTGAACGACTGCCTTTGGATGCCCTGTCGTACCCGAAGTATATGGGAGAAATGCTATTTCATCTCTTAACGTAGTTGGACTCTTGAAATCAGTGCTCTGTCCGTTAGCTACCTCATCCAATCTGTCCCATTTCTCTGACATCCCCCCTACGATCCATTTTACAATTTTTACATTCTGATCAAGTTTATTGACTTCCTCAATTGAATCATAATAGGCGATGACAGCTTTCGCTCCTGAATGATTGATTCTATAGTTTAAATCTTCTGCTCGTAACATTTCAGAACAAGGAATAATGATCAGCCCAGCTTTTAAACAAGCTAAATAAGTAAAATAAGCTTCTGGAATTCTAGGAAGGATGATTAAAACTTTATCTCCTTTTTTAAGGCTATTACTTGTTAATGCATTCGCAAATTGATTCGCCTTTTCTATTAGCTGTTGATATGTAACATCTCTTTTATTACCTTTTTCATTTGTCCACTTAATTGCTACACGATTAGAATCGTGAGTGTATTTTTCTACTTCTTGAACTAAATTATAATATTGGGGTGCAACTAAACTATCCCTGTTCATCTCTCTCCCACCTTTTTAATGTAATCACTCATGATTATACAGAATTATCTTTTTCTTTTGTACATTTAGCAAATACTTCATAAAAAAAGCTAGCGGAAAATATCCCCAATTTCGCTAACCAAAATAAGAGAAGGGTGTCCGAAACACCCTTCTCACAGCCAAAATATATCTAATTATTGTACATTTCCACCCATTTGTTGTTCAGCCATTTGAACTAGACGCTTCGTAATTTCGCCACCAACAGAACCGTTAGCACGAGATGTAGCATCAGCACCAAGTTGAACACCAAATTCAGAAGCAATTTCATACTTCATTTGATCAAGAGCTTGTTGTACTCCAGGTACAAGAAGTTGATTTGAGTTGCTGTTATTGTTGCTTGCCATGTTAATCACCTCCTTCTGTACTCATAGAATGAGTAGGAGAGGTAAAAAACATGCACACAGATAACTGGTAATTACTGAGAATAATTATTAAATGCCTTAAAACAAGGCTACAGCCCTTTAAACGTTTCTCTTATATAAAATGCCCACTCTGCACACTATATATTTCAAATTATGGTTATTTTTATGAAATTCCCTTAAAAAAGGTTGTCAACTTCTTTATTAACAGGAGAAGTACTTGTGATAACCATTTTTTCTGTGCGATCCACTGCATCATTTATATATCTATCCATTTCAATGAATTGCTCATATTTATTTGCCTGTTCTCTTTTCGGCCTTGTTTTAGAATCTGACGGCAAAAAGATGGTGCAACAATCTTCAAAAGGTAAAATCGACGTTTCATACGTATCGATTTTTTTAGCTATGTCAATTACTTCAAGCTTGTCCATTGTAACTAACGGACGAATGATTGGCAAGTTTGTCACTTCGTTAATCGTATTCATACTATGCAACGTTTGACTCGCCACCTGTCCGAGACTTTCACCAGTGCCAAGAGCTAAAATATTGCGTTCCATAGCAATCTTTTCACTAATTCGAAGCATTACTCTTCTCATAATGGTCATTTGAAAATTACTCGGTATTTTCTGATGAATATGCTTTTGAACATCGGTAAACGGAACTAGATGCAGCGTAACACTACTCCCAAATTTAGTAAGCGTTTTGGCTAGATCAATAACTTTCTGTTTTGCACGCTCATTGGTATATGGAGGACTGTGAAAATGGACTGCTTCAATCTTCGCACCACGCTTCATTGTTAAATATCCTGCTACAGGACTATCAATACCTCCTGATAATAGCAGCAATACCTTACCACTTGTCCCAACAGGCAAGCCTCCTGCTCCATCGTAAGAACCAGAAGTGACATAAGTTGCTGTTTCGCGTACTTCGACACGAATGTCAACATCTGGATTGTGAACATCGACCGTTATGCCTTCTGTATTTTGCAGTACATAACCACCAATTTCGCGATTTAATTGCATCGTATCGAGTGGAAAGGGTTTATAGGCTCTTTTAGCTGTAATTTTAAAAGTCCGAACCTCACCATGTTCTTTTAATACGCACAAAGCAGATTTTTGCATTGCTACTAATTCATTCTCAACTTTTAGTGCCAAACTAAACGAATGAATTCCAAAAATATACTTCAACTTTTCCACTACTGGCTCATGATTTTCACCATTTAGTTCAATAACAATTCGTCCATATGTTCGTTTTATCTTTAAATTAGCAAATGATTTTAAGCTCATTGCTATGTTTTGCTGTAATTGTCTTTCAAAAACAGAGCGGTTTTTACCTTTAAGTGCAAGCTCACCGTACCTGATTAAAATATGATCATACGTCATGATTTTACAACCTCCAGTAATTCGGGAATCATTACCTTTAACATTTTTATCACTTGTTCAATCTCATGAATAGTCGTATTATAAGAAAAACTAACACGAATACCTGATTTCGCTCTTTCTTCACTAAACCCCATTGCACTTAGTACCCGGCTTGGTTCAGATAACTTTGATGAACAAGCTGATTTCGTAGATACATAGATCTCTTTTGCCGTTAATGACTGGACAACCACTTCCGGCTTTGTACCAGGAATAGAGAAATTCACAATATGAGGGGCTACGTTGTAGCTAGGGCTATTGATAACAACTCCATCAATTGATTGAATTTCTCTTATAAAGTGTTCGCGCATTTTCACAAGTTGTGGACGCTTTACTTCTTGTTCACGCGTCATGCGCAATGCTTTTGTCATTGCGACAATTCCTGCTACATTTTCTGTACCTGACCTTAACGCATTTTCTTGGTCTCCACCATGAAACAATGGTTCAATTCTTAATCCCTCTCTTACGTATAAGAACCCATTTCCTTTCATCCCATGAAACTTATGTGCAGAACAAGAGCAAAGATCAATTCCTGACTTACAGAGATCTAATGGTACTTTTGATATGCCCTGTACATGATCAACATGAAAATAAATTTGTGGATACTTTTTTAATAACTCGCCAACTTCTTCAATCGGTTGAATCGTACCTGTTTCATTATTAACATGGATGATCGATACTAGTGTAGTATCAGAACGAATTTCGCTTTCAAGTTGCTTTACTTGTATTCTTCCCTCTTCATCAACAGGTAAAAAAGTTATTTCAAACCCTTCTCTTTGAAGCTGAAAAAAAGCTTCACTTACTGAAGGATGTTCAACTTTTGTGGTTATAAGGTGCTTACCACGGTTCTGCTTAGCTCGTGCAGTTCCTTTTATAGCTATATTATTTGCTTCTGTCCCTCCAGAAGTAAAAATAATCTCATTTGCTTTTACTCCAAGTAAATCAGCTATGCGGCTTCTCGATTCACCAACTAATCCCTCAGCCTGCATTCCAAGAGAGTGAAGCGAGGATGGATTCCCAAAATAAGTAGCAGCAACTTTTGCATAAGTATCAACTACTTCTTTATAGGGTTTTGTCGTCGCACTATTATCTAAATAAATCATCAATTACTCCCCCCTCAGCTCATCTGTCATTCTACGCATCCATATATGTTAGCACAAAATCCTTAAATAACAAGGTCCTTTTACAACATTGCCATTTATTCACTTAATTAAAATAAAAAAGGTTAGATTCGAACATTTCTCGAATCTAACCTTTACGCTTATACAGGCATATACTCTTTCACAATGTCGACTACATTTGGTTCATATTTTTCAATAGCCTTTACAGCACATTCAAGCGCTTCTTCGTATTCATACTGTCGAAATAGAAGTTCTGCCTTCTCTAAGCTAACTTCAACCTCTTGCGAACGACTGCGATAACGGTTTCCAAATTGTATTACTTTTTCAGCTAGGTCTGCTGTTTCAATCAGTTCATGGATTAGTTCTTGATTTTTCTTAACTATTAATTCAGCTTCTTCCACTAAAACAGCAACTCTTCCAAGTTCAAGCGGGACCTCTGACAATTGATTAGCAGCATTCACCAACTTCTCATCCGCTAATCCTAACTGATCAAGGGCTACCCTCGGTAATCCAGGAATATTGCTTTTATTCAGAACACGATTGATTTCAATCATCGTCTCTTGAAGAGAGTTTAGCATTTCTTTCGCCGCTCGTTCGTCTTCTCGTAAAGCAAATAATGTTTCCTTCTCTTCTTTTATAAGTTGATCGAGTTTAGTCATTTCACTCTGCCACTCATCAACCATCTCACGAATAGATGTGTACGTTTGCTTTTGATGTTCAGCAAGGTCTGTTAATACATATACTTGATTTGTTAATTCATGTACATTCTCTTTTATTTCTTTTTGAGTACTTATCTGTTTCTTTGAAACAAAGTAACTTTCTTGAACTTCAGCTATCTCATTCGCTAGAGTTTCAACTTTCCCTTTACTTTCCTCTATCTGTATTGTTAATTGCTCTAATTTAGTAAAGACGTATTGTTTCGACTCAACCTCAACCTCTAATGTGTCATAGAGCTGTTCAATTTGGTTTGACATATTCTTTAATCTTTCATCGACACCGTCACACTTTAATACGTTTAGGTCTACTTTTATTTTGTCTAACTCGCTTTCCATAATCTCAAGTCTTGAATCAATTGAGAATGGTTCAAGTTGATATCCACCTTTTTCCATCTCACTCATACCATCCCTAAGTTCTTTAATTTCGGCAGGGATTCTTGTTTCAACTTGAATTAGTAACTTCGGATAAATGTCAATCAACTCTTGTAGCTCTGCTAGGATAGTATTTGCGCTGACGAGGTGTTCTCTAGCATTAAGGTAACTTCCGTCCGCAGTAGCTTGGTCAAACAATTCAAGTAACTGATTTACCTTGTCCATTTTCTCGTCGAATGAAGCAAGTCCCGGACCTAAAGAGCCACGCTTCTTTGTGATTAAGCTGATCAAATCCTTATACGTATCACGAACTTGATCAATTTCCGAACGGTTCTGTTCTTCACTTTGTACAAGACCATCAACATCAACTAATAATTGCTTGATTTGCTCTTCTATACTAACCAGACGCTTATCTGTAATCTCAAGCAGTTGCTGTGCCTTTTTAAAACGGTTTTTGCTTGCAAAATCTTCAATGTCAAATAGACGTTCTTCGATATCAGGCAAGATAACACCAACGATTTCATCCCATTCATCTCGCCACAACTCAAACTTTTCTTCTGTTTGCCCAGACATATGCAACCGTTTCACTTTCCCAATTTCATCAGGTATATCTCGATTTAATATTCCATTTTTCCATTCCTCTAGTCGGTCAACTTCTTTATAGATACGCTTCCGCATAAATGAACTCACAATTATAAAAATAGCAACAGCTGCTATAATGATATAAAGTATATTGAAAAACATGTGAGGACTCCCTTCTTTGCTCAGTAATCTGTACATTTATTAATAAGCTTCTTGTTGTTTCGGCAAATAAAACAAAAATCCTCTATTTTTGACAAATTTGTCTAAAATTTTTCCGATTTTGATAGTTTATATGATACCATGAAATTGCTTGTTTGTATCTTTTTTTCATGTTCAAATGTGAAAATATAATCAAAAATTTCGAACTTGAATGCACTGTTCTTTATTCATCATAATCAATGTAAAAGGAGAGGTAGATATGATCCACGATGGGCACGTACATACCCCATTTTGTCCCCATGGTACAAAAGACTCTTTTCATAAATATTGTGAATTAGCAATTAAAAATAATATAAAAGGGCTTACCTTTACCGAGCACGCACCACTACCTCCCTCATTTTCAGACCCAACTCCATTACAAGACAGTGGGATGAAAGCTGAAGAATTAGACCGATATATTATGGAAGTCCAAGCTGTGAAGCGATATTATAAGGGGGCTCTTGATGTATATGTAGGATTAGAGGTTGATTACATTGAAGGGTACGAAACGGAGACGACAGACTTTTTAAATGAAGTAGGGCCAAAATTAGACGATAGTATTTTATCTGTTCACTTTTTAAAGATTGATTCAGACTATCTATGTATCGATTATAGTCCAGACGTTTTTAACGAAGCGATAAACCGATTAGGTTCAGCTGACGCTGTCTATGAGCACTATTATAAAACAGTAGCTTCATCGATCAAAATGGAGTTAGGGGCCTTTCAACCTAAAAGGATTGGTCATATAACACTTACAAGAAAATTCCATAAAAAATATCCAGCTAGTAAATCATTCACTGCTGAACTTTCACATATTCTTACTTTAATTAAACAAAAAGGATACGAGCTCGATTACAATGGTGCTGGATGCATTAAACCGTTATGTAAAGAACCCTATCCTTTTGATGAAATCGTTAACGAGGCGATAACTCTTAATATTCCTTTAATATATGGGTCAGATGCTCATCAGGCCAGTGGATTACTTAGTGGCATCAACCATCTGTCTCCAAAAGCAAAATTGCAAAAACCTCAAGCTTTATCAGGAGATTGATCTAGGCAATAGATAGGGAGTTGCCACAGTGTAACTTTCATCTTTGCATAGCCATAGATCAATCCATTGTCGGATATGCTTCATATAACGCTCAATAAAATAAGGCTCTGAAGTCGTCATTTGATAGAGTTCACTTAAATAATGGGGAGATTGATATGGCATTATGATCATTGTTCTTAAATGAATCATCGCAAAATCAACTGGTTGTTTGCGAAACTCTCCCCTTCTTATCCCTGAACGAATCAAACCTTCAAGATCATGCTTTTCTTTTCTAAGATAAGTTGACATTAGTTCTCTTACAAGAACAGAATCCATCGTCATTTCACGATGAACCATTCTTGCCACGAAATGGTTTGCTGTTTGATATTCAAGTAGTGATTTCATTAGGGACAATAATTGTTCCTTATTTGACGCAAATCCTTTATCTAATTCAGTTTTCATTACATGGAGGTAGCCTTCAAGAAAAGTTGTCATCAATTCTTCGTAAAGGCCTTTTTTTCCACCAAAATGATAGGAGACAAGCGCAACATTAACATTAGCCTTACTAGCAATATCACGAACTGAGGTACCATCGAAACCTTGTGTATGAAAAAGTCGAACAGCAGCATCAATAATTTTATCCTTTTTTGTTTCCTTCATTTGTGGTGCCCCCCTTATTTTACTTTCTCTATACTCGTTTTCGTGCTAGTAAGCCAATTTCCTCTAATAATCGCTCGACAAAAGCCTTCGAACATTCTACAAATTTCTAGGGTAAAAGATTTTACTGGTGCTCATTTTATAACAACACGATTTTTTCCAGTTTCTTTGGCAATATATAGCCCCTGGTCTGCTGATTTAAATAAATTTTGCATTGTGATTTCACGATCTTCTGAACTCCAAGATGACAAACCAATTGAAACCGTAACCCGTGGACTCGTTTCTATTTCTACTGCTCGTAAAATCCTTTCGCCAATTTTAACCCCTATATCGACTGCTAAAGAAGGAAAATAAATAGCAAGTTCTTCTCCTCCCCACCTTGCAGCAATATCCCCATCGCGAGTGTTTCTTTTTAATACGTTCGCTACTTGAATGATTATATCATCGCCAACTTGATGTCCGTACGTATCATTAATCTTTTTAAAGTCATCTATATCTAAAAGCAGAAATGTTCCTTGCTTATCATTTAAGATAGACTCTTGTATACATTGATCAAGATAGCTACGAGAGTATAGGCGAGTTAAGTGATCCGTAATAACTAATTTTTCTAACTCCTCATGAAGCATAGAATTGGTGAATGCTAATGTAGAATGATGTACCAAAGATTGTAGAAGTTTAAAGTTATCAAAACTAAAATGGTTCAACTGACGGTGAACAGCAATAACGAGCCCTTTTAACTCCTTATTTTGAATCATTGGCACTGCTAAAACTGATTTATACCCATTAAGTGCAATATCATTCTGTATACTAGTATCACCAATAAATACGGGATCCTTTTCTCTCTTTACTGTTTCAAAGAATGGCTTTAACCCATTTTGGATTGCTTCTATTTTAAATAAAGAGGAGCTGCCTTCAAGTACAGCAAAGTCACCATTTGGTTGAAAAATGATAAATCCAACTTGTTCAGCTCCAAATGATTCTATGATTTGTTGAGTCATGTAATTAATTGTGTCTGATATTCTTAGGTTAAGATTTAACTGACGGGATGTCTCGTTGATTAATTGCAAGTCGCGAATAAGCTTACGGCTTTGCTGAAACATTTCTGCATTTTCAAGCGCGATTCCCCCTGTATCTGCAAGTGTTTTTATCAAACTGACTTCCTCTTTCGGTAGGGATGTTTGCATTGGCGTTTGAATTTCCATTACTCCATAAACCCCTTGCTTTCCTTTAAGTGGGGTATATAGTAAGGTGCTATCACTCTCGTCTTTTTGTTCTATTTGTACTTTTCCTGTAACAAAAGCTAGTTCAGCCAATTGGTCACTACTTTCTTTGCCATACATGAAAGGCTTAACTGGTAAATCTTCTTTCACCTCCCATTCTTGCGATAGTAATAAATGTACCTGAAATTCCGGATACGCTCTTTTAATAGCTTCGACAATCTCACCTAGAACTTCTGCTATATCCATTGTCGAATGAAATTTTTTTGTCACACGCATTAAAATATTTTTACGTTCCTCCTCTTTCTTTCGAATTCCCTCGTAATATCCCTTTTTAAATAAAGGGATTAATTTTGTCAACCATTGTTGATAGTCAGCTCTCGATAAAATCGCATCTTCTACCAACTGGAAGGTAAATAAAAAAACAATCTTCACATTGTCCTCAATATCAATTGTGAAAATTAAGTATGAATCTCTGTTGTTATGAAAGAACTGTTCATTAGGAACAACAAAAAGATTACTTTCCTGTATCTTTACATAACTAACCAACTCTTTCTTTTTCAACAATTTCACAACTTCTTTATTCGTTGAAGATAAGGTGGTTACACTATTATTTTTTAATTCACAAATAAGCAGTTGGCTCTTTCTTTTGGGGCTACGCAAATAGCATTTCACTAATGCCTCGGCCAAAACATTATGAATGATTTCATACTTTGCTTCATCTAGTACGTTCTCTATTGTTATGGCCGGGAATTGTTCAATACTAGGTATATAAACAGAAGAAATGCCCGTTGACAGTGCATCAATGTAAACTTGCAAGAGCTTTATATTTTCTCTTGTACATTGAACAACTACACCAATAAAAAGCTTGATATCACCAGAAAGCTGAAGAGGGGCAGTAAACTGACGGTAGTTACCACCATGATTTGAGACATTTTCAGCAAGATCACTTTGTGAGGACTTAACTGCCTCAACTAGTGTCTTGGGAACATAACCTACTACCTCCATCGAAAGAATACTCTTGTTCGAGGCAATAAAAAAAATTGCAGGCTTAAAAAAATGAGTATTTATAAACGGTCGAGAAACAATTGCTTCCAATATATTTTTGTATTTATGATTACTTTGTTCATTGATCAAATACTGATTCACTTCTCTACACCACACAATCGTGCAAGAAAATTCAAAAAGAACTTTGCACGTTTTTTATGCTTACAAGGTCATTTATACTATTCACAAAAGTAAGTTATTCTAAAAATAAGACAAATTACCTATGTCTCGAGATTGTTACATTACATCCTCGGGTATTCCATTTCCAATTATACTACTTATTGCCCTCTAGTAATAAATAAATTTCATCTAATTCTAGAAAACCTTCTTCATAAGCCTTTCTTGACAACAGTATCTTCTATTCTTATAATAGAGTTTGTGTGAAATAAGACAGCCACGGTAAATGTACAATGTTAGGTCATTTTGTTCCTCGAGCGGCTGAATCATTCCGAGGTGCATCGTGTAACTTCTAGCTGTCGAAGCGAAGGTGCATGAAAGCAAAATGAACGTTGTATAAGATTACCAGCCGGTTGTTATTTTGCAACATCAAAATAACAAGGAGGAGTCAAATTATGGCTCGTTATACAGGTCCATCTTGGAAATTATCTCGTCGTTTAGGAATTTCACTAAGTGGTACGGGTAAAGAATTAGCAAAGCGTCCGTATGCTCCAGGGCAACACGGTCCAAATCAACGTAAAAAGCTTTCTGAATATGGTTTACAACTTCAAGAAAAGCAAAAGCTTCGTCACATGTACGGAGTAAATGAGCGTCAATTCCGTCGCATCTTTGATGATGCTGGTAAAATGGGTGGTATCCACGGTGAGAACTTCATGATTCTTCTTGAGTCTCGTCTTGATAACCTAGTTTACCGTATGGGACTTGCTCGTACTCGTCGTGCAGCACGTCAATTAGTTAACCATGGTCACATCTTAGTTGATGGAAGTCGCGTTGACATCCCATCTTACCGAGTTAAGCCTGGTCAAGCAATTGGTGTTCGTGAAAAGTCACGCAACCTTGACGTAATCAAGGAAGCACTTGAAGGAAACGACTTTGTTCCAGCATATGTTACTTTTGATGCTGAGAGCTTACAAGGAACATACAGCCGTCTTCCAGAACGTTCTGAACTTCCTGCTGAAATTACAGAAGCTCTTATCGTTGAGTTCTACTCACGTTAAGGTTTATGCAAAAGCCAGTCTTATGGACTGGCTTTTTTTGCGCAACGAAAATACGACTCCTTGAAATGGAGTCGTATTAATTTTGCCTTAACCTTTAAGTTCATTTCATGAAGGACTTTTCCATGCCTTTTTAAGGTATTTTCTCCCTCATATACTATCTTTCACCTTTCCGACTAGCCTGAAACTCTAAACCCCGTTTATTTCGTTAATTTCATAAATTTACGTTTCCCTACTTGGATAATCATTCCCTCTTCTATTTCAACTTGGAGTTGGACATCCTCCACTTTCTCCTCATTGATTTTCACTCCACCGTTTTGGATCATTCTGCGAGCTTCTCCTTTAGATGCTTGCATTTTTAATTCCACTAACAAATCAACGATCCAGATAGGAGATTCTCCTTCCCATTTCGTTTCAGGAATATCTGTTGGGAGGGCACGCTTTTGAAATACTGTCTGGAAATAGTTTTTAGCTTCATCAGCCGCTTCTTTTCCGTGATACATTTCAACGAAAAGCGCACCTAAATTCATTTTTGCATCGCGTGGATGAACACTTCCATCTGCTAATCCAACTTCTAATTTTTCAATCTCTTCCATTGGTAAGTCAGTTGCTAATTTATAATATTTAATCATTAATTCATCTGGAATGGACATTGACTTTCCAAAAATTTCATTTGGTGCTTCATCAATTCCAATATAGTTATTTAATGACTTGGACATCTTTCTTTCACCGTCAAGACCTTCGATTAGTGGTAAAGTAATAGCAACCTGCTTTTCTTTCCCGTATGCTTCTTGAAGCGTTCTTCCCATTAACAAGTTAAACTTTTGATCTGTTCCCCC
Source organism: Halalkalibacter sp. HAAS-P014 (assembly GCF_056619965.1). NCBI lineage: Bacteria > Bacillati > Bacillota > Bacilli > Caryophanales > Bacillaceae > Halalkalibacter > Halalkalibacter sp. HAAS-P014. The sequence goes on from NZ_JBWQTV010000023.1 coordinate 51,168, forward strand.
AACCTCGATATCCGTATCGAGGGCCACTGAGTCATATCCTTGCATAAGTGGGTAAAAGAATTCATGAACTGAAATTGGTTGCCCCGACTTATAGCGTTTTTCAAAGTCATCTCTCTCCAACATTCTAGCAACTGTCATATTAGCAGCCAGCTTAACGACATCTTCAAACTGTAAAGGTTTCAACCACTCAGAGTTATAATAAATTGTCACTTTATCCATATCTAGAATTTTCCCGTATTGTTCCACATATGTTTCAGCATTCTTTTTTACTTCTTCATCTGTTAATTGTTTACGTGTCTCTGATTTCCCTGTTGGATCACCAATACGGCCAGTAAAATCACCAATAAGCATTTGAATCTCATGACCTAGCTCTTGGAATTGACGTAGTTTATGGAGTGGGACTGTGTGTCCAATGTGGACATCGGGTGCTGACGGATCCATACCCAATTTAATCTTTAGAGGTTTACCCGTTACCACCGATATCTCAATTTTCTTTCTAAAATCTGCTTCCGGAACAATTTCTACAACACCACGTTGCAGGAATGCTAATTGTCTTTCTACTTCTGCTTGTTGCTCTTTTGTTAAAGTAAATTCCTTATCCATAATCAAATACCCCAATTCTATAATTTTATATAAAAAAAAGACCTCCTCCCTAAAAAGGGACGAGGTCTTCGCGTTACCACCCTTGTTGAAGAAAGAATGTCCTTCTTTTCTCCCACTCTATTACGTTAACGGAATCACCCGTTCTTTGCTTATCACAAAGAAAGCTCCTGACTGTAATTCATCCTTCGCTTTTGTGCTAATTCACAGCGACCATTAGCTCTCTTTAACAGGGAAGCAAGGACTACTTCGATCATTCTTCGCATACAATTATTAAGTTTTCACTGGACTGGAAGAATGTTATCGATTCTCCCCACGTTAATTGCTAATGTATCTTTTTTACCATAGCGAATACAATTTGTCAATCAGAAATCCAATTTAAACCATATCTTCATTCGACACCATATGATATAATATTTACGGAATATAGGAGGTTTGTTATGAAAAATAAAGTTTCATCATTTGTAGAGAAACTCAAATTGATTCCTAGGAAACTCCACCAACATAGAGTCTTTCGAAAGATTGGCATTACATATCAAGTATTTTGGAATTTATTTCTCATTTTTCTCGTTTTAGGATGTATGTCTATCTTTTTCATTGGTGGTGTGGGAGCAGGGTATTTTGCCTCTCTGGTAAAAAATGAACCCCTTCGTACCTCTGATGAGATGCGAACACTAATCTATGACTACGAAGAAACAAGTAGAGTTTATTTTGCCGATAATGTTTATCTTGGGGAATTGCCTTCAGATATCGAGCGTTATCAAGTGCCTTTAAGTGACATATCCTCTCATTTAATAAATGCAATTATTGCTACTGAAGATGAATACTTCTATGAGCATGAGGGGATTGTTCCTAAGGCATTAATGCGTGCAACATACCAGGAGTTGGCAAACTCTTCACTTCAAACTGGTGGTAGTACGTTAACTCAGCAACTCATCAAAAATCAAATATTAACAAGTGAAGTATCTTTTGATCGAAAAGCAAAGGAAATTTTACTTGCTATGAGATTAGAGCACTTTTTAGGTAAGGATGAAATTTTAGAGGCTTATTTAAATATTGTTCCTTTTGGACGTAACGCTTCTGGTCGGCAGATAGCCGGTGCACAAGCTGCTGCTATCGGGATATTCGGTGTAGATGCAAGTGAATTATCAATCCCTCAAGCTGCCTATATTGCTGGTTTGCCACAAAGTCCATTCGGTTATACACCTTTCCAACAGGGGGGAAAAGTAAAAGATAACCTGGAACCTAGTTTAAATAGGATGAGGACGGTCCTTACTAGAATGCATGAGACTGGTTATATTGATGAAGACCAATTCAATGACGCTCTCAATTACGACATTGCAGGAGATTTTACAGAACGAACCCCTGCACCAATCGAGAAATATCCTTATCTAACAAACGAAGTGTTGAATCGCGCTGCCACAGTCTTAGCTGAGAAGAAATTGGAAGATGGCGATCATGACCTTGATGAACTAGCTCAGGAAGAAATATATAATCTGTTAACTCGGTATGAAGAGGAAGCAAAAAGCGAACTACGTCATAACGGTTATCATATTCATACAACAATCGACGAGGAGGTTTACACAGCTATGCAAGATGCTGTGAAAACTGATCATCTTTTCGGACCTGAAAAGGGTGGGCAACAAGAAGAAGTCGGAGCGATTCTAATCGAAAATCATAGTGGTGCGATTAAAGGATTTGTCGGTGGTCGAAAAGAGGAATACGGAAGAGAGTTTAACCGAGCAACTCAAGCTTACAGACAGAATGGTTCTACGATGAAGCCACTGCTTGCTTATGCACCTGCTATCGAAATTGGGGCTGTACAACCGGGTATCGTTATTCCTGATACACCTCATAATTACCCTGGTGGAGATTCTGTTTCAAACTTTGATAACAGTTACAGAGGTTTATTATCTGCCAGACAATCGCTAGCTCAATCGCGTAATATTCCAGCAGTCCGTGCTTTTGAGATGGTTCCCCATGAACAAGCACGTGAAACACTTCTTAAATTAGGGTTTCGTTTAAATAGTTCAGAACCGTACCCATCGGCTCCACTCGGTTCAACCCATTATAATGTAACTGTTGAACAAAATACGAATGCTTATGCAACATTTGCAAATGGAGGAAAGTACGTCGAATCCTATATGATCGAGCGGATTGAAACTCCTGATGGCGAGGTCCTGTTTGAACATGAGCCAGCTGAAGTAGAAGTATTCAGTCCACAAACATCTTATCTTGTTTTAGATATGTTACGGGATGTTTTAAAACCTGGTGGTACAGCTAACTCAATACCTGGTAGATTAAACTTCTCTACTGATTGGGCTGGAAAAACTGGTACTTCAAATAGAACTCGTGATTCATGGTTTGTTGGAACGAACCCGAATGTAACATTAGGTGTGTGGATTGGTTACGATGAAAGAGAGTCAATTCAACAATCGGTAAACGGATTACGTTATGGTCAAAGAACACAACAAATCTGGTCTAATATTGCCAACGCTGCACACGGCAAAGATCCTAATTTAATGGCTCCTAACGAGTCATTCGCAAGACCTGATGGTATAGTATCCCAATCCATCTGCAGTTTGACAGGGCTCTTACCATCATCGGCTTGTCAAGAAGCTGGCCTTGTAACAACAGATCTTTTCGATTCTAGATTTCTTCCATCTAAACGTGATGACAGTCTGGAAAGTGCACGGTATGTTACCATTGACGGAACTAATTATTTAGCTCGTTCGTCAACACCATCTGAATTTTCGAATGAAGGTGTGATGGTCTCAAACAGTATTGGAAATCTAGGAGACCTTTCTCAGTATTTACCTGATAATTTGGGAGGATTAATTCCCGATAAAGAGGCTCCTGATAACGGAAGAGATCCAGATGAGGTGAGTGGCGTAAAGTTAACTGACAGTATACTTTCTTGGTCGAAACATTCCGATAACGATATAGTTGGTTATCGAATTTATAGAAGTAGTAAAGGTGGAGATTATAGCCACTATCAAAATATAAAAGGTAACGACACAACTTCGTACGATCTGAACGGAAATGATTACTCTTATTATGTAACTGCTGTTGACACGCAAGGTCGAGAATCATCTGCTTCATCTATTGTAGAAGGAGCTAACTATTCAGTTGATTCCGAAGAATCGGATGACGACGAAAGCAACGATGATGATGATGATGATGATGATGACGATGACGATCAAGAAAATGAAGATGACGAGTAACCCCGTAAAAATACAGTAACAGGCGTGTCCCAAAGGTCAAATCCACACCTATTGGGACTACTCCCCAATAAATGTGCTTGAATAAGCAACCTAACAAAAGCGAAGCCTACATCCACTCAATTTGGATGTAGGCTTCTTATAATTAATCTTCCATTGTTGATAAATCACCTGTCGGCAAATCTAACTCCCATGCCTTAAGTACACGTCTCATGATTTTACCACTACGTGTTTTCGGTAATTTTTCTCTAAATTCAATCTCACGTGGGGCCGCATGGGCTGCAAGACCTTTTTTAACAAAGTTACGAATATCTTCTTTCAACTCGTCAGTCACTTCATGTCCTTCTCTTAACGCTACAAATGCTTTGATGATTTCTCCTCTTACAGGGTCTGGCTTTCCAATAACACCTGCTTCAGCGACAGCCGGGTGCTCAACTAATTTACTTTCTACTTCAAATGGGCCGACGCGCTCTCCTGATGTCATGATAACATCATCAATTCTCCCCTGGAACCAGAAGTATCCATCCTCATCCATGTAGGCAGAATCTCCAGAAACATACCATCCATCAATCTCAAAGTAGCTATTATATTTCTCTTCATTATTCCAAACGGCGCGCATCATTGATGGCCATCCTTTTTCAATAGCAAGGTTCCCCATACGATTTGGTGGCAGTTCGTTGCCTTTATCATCAATAATTGCTGCTTTAATACCTGGAAGTGGTTTTCCCATTGAACCAGGACGCACTTCCATTGATGGGTAATTACATATTACTTGTGCTCCCGTTTCAGTCATCCACCACGTATCATGAATTCTTAAATTAAAGACTTTCATTCCCCAACGAACAACCTCTGGGTTCAGTGGCTCTCCGACACTTAACAGATGCCGTAAATTAGATAGATCATACTTTTTAATAATTTCATCACCAGCACTCATTAGCATTCTGAATGCAGTCGGAGCACTATACCAAACAGTCACTTTATACTTCTCTAATGTTTCATACCAATCTTGAGGACTAAAGCGACCTCCTCGGATAACATTTGTAACTCCTGCTAACCAAGGCCCGAAAATCCCATAAGAAGTTCCTGTTACCCAACCAGGGTCAGCTGTACACCAATAAATATCATCATCTTTTAAATCTAATACCCACTTAGCAGTTTGATAGTGTTGTAACATTGCATTATGGACATGTAAAACACCTTTAGGTTTGCCTGTAGAACCAGAAGTATAATGTAAAATTAGACCATCTTCACGATCAACCCATTCAAGTTCCAATTGATTACTTGCTGCATTTAAACGTGTAAGGAAGTTTAAATATGGTCCATTTTCTTCATGTGTTTCATCGACGATAAATACTTTTTCAAGCTTTGGTAAATCGTCAACTGGAACACGCTCCAATAAAGCCGGCGTTGTAATTAAAACTTTTGCTTCGCTATCTTCTAAACGATCTCGTACTGCTCCTTCCATAAATGCTTCAAATAATGGACCAACAATCGCTCCTACTTTGATTGCACCTAGAACAGAAAAGTATAGTTCTGGAGAACGAGGCATAAAAATAAATACTCTATCACCTTTTTCTACACCCACATCACGAAGTATATTCCCTGCTTTATTGGAATAGCTTTTTAAATCACTAAAGGTATACTCTTCATCACGCTTAGCATCACTATAACAAAGCGCTAATTTATTAGCTTTCCCTTCGTCTACATGACGATCTATTGCCTCATATGCCAGGTTAACTTTCCCTGTTTTACTCCAAGAAAAGTTGGATTCCGTTGATTTCCAATTAAAAGACTCTGCAGTCTGTTCATAGTTTACTAAGTTATGATTCCCTTTTTCAGGTGGAAGCGCTTGCATTTTCATTTCACATCTTCCTCTCTTATGTAGTGTATATACATATTATAATACAAACTGAATATTATATCAATTTTTAATTTTAATAAAAGTAATTTCTTACAAAAATTTACTTTCGAATAAAGCGTTTTCTTGACAAATCATTGAATATTAGACTTCACATCTTAATGTTCATGTATAATAATATAGAAATAGGTTTTATAAAGGTGGTTACATTACTCATGATTCATCAAAAGACATATTATTCTATGGAAGTACCTTTTAAGGATCGAACACTCCTCTTAGAAGGCCCTATCTCTTCTGAGAAGTTGGAATCTTATGACTTCCATTCTGGTCTCGTAGCTTTTCGTCCCCCTAAACAACAAAAGGAAGCGTTAATTGGGATCGCTGATTTACCTGAAGGACGAATTAATGTTGTTCGTGATGGGAACATGATTGTTGGCTATGTTACTTTTGTTTACCCCGACCCTATGGAAAGGTGGTCCGAAGGTAAAATAGAAAATTTAATTGAATTAGGTGCTATTGAGATCGCAGCTGAATATCGAGGTGTTCAAGTTGGTAAAAACTTACTTCGTTTATCAATGCTCGATGATGCAATGGAGGATTACATTATTATTACAACAGAATATTATTGGCATTGGGATTTAAAGAACAGTGGCCTAGATGTTTGGGAATATCGAAAAGTGATGGAGAAAATGATGAGTGCTGGTGGGTTGGAATGGTTTGCGACTGACGACCCGGAAATATGTAGCCATCCTGCGAACTGTTTAATGGCACGCATTGGCAAAAGAGTTCAGACAGATACAATTCAGCAATTTGATCAACTTCGCTTTCAGAATCGATTTATGTACTAATTTTAAAGGTGGTGTTTGATAGTGATAGTAGAACATATAATGAAGCGAAATGTTATTACACTAACAGAAACGTCAACGATTAAAGAAGCGATGCAGTTGCTCGAGCTTCATCAAATTCGTCACATTCCAATTGTTAATAACCAAGATGAACTGGTTGGAATTATTTCTGACAGTGACGTTAGAGATGCTAGCCCTTCTATCTTTCATTTTACTGATCATCTCGAGGACTTTTTAAAACCTATCTCTACGATTATGAAGAGAAATGTTATTACTGCTCACCCTCTTGACTTTGTGGAGGAAGTTTCAGCCCTCTTCTACCAAAACCATATAGGTTGCTTACCTATATTGGAAGATGACACGCTAGTAGGAATCGTTACGGAAACTGATATGCTTCACACATTAGTAGAACTAATGGGCGCACATCAACCGAGTTCCCACATTGAAGTGAAAGTTGAAAACATCACCGGAAAACTGTCCGATATTGCAGCTATTTTTAAAGAATTAAAAATTAGCATCACAAGTGTCTTAGTGTATCCTCATGCTGATCCAGCTTTCAAAATTTTAGTGTTCCGTATACAAACAATTGATCCAAGAAAAGTGGTTAAAGTGATTGAAGAAAATGGATATGATGTAATATGGCCACAAGAACCGGGGTTAGATTAATGAAAAACGATGCAGTTTTTGTATTTTCAAATGAACAATTAGCATATCGTTTTAATGATGATCATCCTTTTAATCACTTACGTCTTCAACTCACTTATGATTTATTAACAAGCTTAGACGCTCTAGACTCTAATCTCATCATACCACCTCGTCTGGCTACTGACGATGAGATTGCGCTTATTCATGATAGCGCTTTTATAGATGCGGTAAAGTCAGCTGGTAGAGGAACATTAAGTAAAGCAATTGCTGAAAATTATGGATTAGGAACTGATGATACCCCTATATTTACAAATATGCATGAAGCTGCGTCACTAATTGTTGGCGGCACTTTACAAGCTGTCGATGAAGTCATGAGTGGTAGAGCTAACCATGCTTTACATCTTGGTGGTGGACTGCACCATGGATTCAGGGGAAAAGCGTCAGGCTTTTGTATCTATAACGATAGCTCGATTGCGATTGAATATATGAAAAGAAAATATGGTGCTCGAGTATTATACATAGATACAGATGCGCACCATGGCGATGGTGTACAATGGGCCTTTTATGACGACCCTGATGTATGTACGTTAAGTATTCACGAAACAGGTCGTTACCTCTTCCCAGGTACAGGACAGGTACATGAAAAAGGAACAGGTAAAGGCTACGGTTATTCAATAAATATACCCATTGATGCCTTTACAGAGGATGATTCTTTTTTAGAAGTTTATGAAACAGCTTTTCAAGAGATAGTAGAATTTTTTAAGCCAGACGTCATTCTTACTCAAAACGGCGCGGACGCTCATCATTATGATCCATTAACTCATTTGTGTTCAACAATTTCAATTTACAAACAAATTCCTGCATTAGCACACAAATTAGCGCATCAATATTGTGGTGGGAAATGGATTGGTGTTGGTGGTGGAGGTTATGATATTTGGCGAGTAGTTCCACGTGCTTGGTCCTACATTTGGTTAACAATGACAAATCAAACCGAAAATTTGGGTGAAATGATCCCTCAATCATGGTTATCAAAATGGTCTAGTAAAGCAGAATTCAAATTACCGGAATATTGGAATGATTATGATGTTATACCGAAAATACCAAGAAAACATGAAATTACCGAAAAAAACAGAAAAACGCTAGAGAAAGCTCTTTTTCATATACGTAATGAAATGAAAAGTAAACGTTCAGACTTATAACATTAGGCAAAAAGAGGTTGCCTCAAATTAAGAACATACCAACTTGAAGCTAGAACCATATTGCTGCTAGGAGAAGGTACATTATTTTTAATATACATCTTGGTCACTTCATAACGAGACAACCTCTTTTGTCTAATGAATAGTTTCTAGTATTGTTGAAACAAGCAAATGAGACTGCTCACTTGCTAATTTAGTGAATTCTTGAAAGCTTACTGATGCCTCTCCATTGGCTTTATCTGACATCGAACGAATGATTACAAATGGCACCTGATTCATTGTAGCTGCTTGCGCGACAGCTGCACCCTCCATTTCAACACATGCTGCCTCAAACTCTTGACGAAGGCTTTGAACATGATTTGGATCAGCGATAAATTGATCACCACTTACGACCTTTCCTTTGACAATATGACGATTGGTTGTTTTTTTTGCTGCTTTTACAGCAACCTTTACAAGTTCCTCATCAGCCTTAAAATCTGAAGATCCTTCGAAGTAAGGAATCTCCCCTTTTTTAAAACCTAAAGGCCTTACATCAAGGTCATGTTGCATCGCACTAGTAGATATAACAAGATCGCCAACATCCAAGCCCTCATCTACTGCCCCGGCAACCCCCGTAAAGATCAAGTGAGAAATTGCGAATTTATCAATTAGAATCTGTGTTGTCAGCGCCGCATTCACTTTACCTACTCCACATTTACAAAGAATAATGTTTTTATTATTCATTTCTCCTTCATAAAATGTAACAGTTGCAAACGTATACGTTTGCCTAATCGTCATTTCTAGCTTCATTTTTTCTATTTCTTCATTCATTGCCCCAATTATTCCTATTTTCATAGTAACCTCCTTGCTAATTTCAAAAAAACGCAATGGGTTTCGCAAACTACACCCATTGCCTTTAAAATTCGTTGAAATTATATTCAGTTTATTAAAATTCTTCACCGTCTTCAAGAGCAGGGTCAGAAATCACAATAACAACTCTGCGATTTTTTTGCAAATTTTCGATTGTAGTGTTTGGTACAACTGGTCTTGTCTCACCATAACCAACTGCGATAAAACGATTTTCTTCAAGACCACTAGAATCAATTAAATAACGAATAACGCTACTCGCTCGAGCACCTGATAATTCCCAGTTTGACGGATAACGAAACGTTGAGATTGGACGGCTATCTGTATGCCCTTCAACTTTCACTAAATTTGGAATGGCTCCAAGTAGAGTTCCAACTTTCTTTAAAAAAGGTTCTGCCTCAGGTAAAACTTCTGCTTCGGCTGATTCAAATAATGTTCTCTCTTGAAGGACTAGAACGACTCCACGATCATCTCGTGTTGCTGAGATCAATTCCGTCAGTTCATTTTCTTCTAAAAATTGATTAACTTCTTCTAAAAGCTTATCCATTGCGACATCATTTTCAATTAGCGCTTCGTTTGTTTCTTCATTATCAAGTAAGTCTATTTCTTCATCTTTTTGTTCTTCAGCGGGATGTTCAAACTCAATAGCAGAAGGCATATGATCAAATATTTGTCTTTGATTAAAGGATTCAGCAATCGCACGAAATTTCTGTGCATCCACAACTGACATTGAGAAAAGGAGAATGAAAAAAACTAATATAAGCGTCATCAGGTCTGAGAATGTTACCATCCATTTAGGAGCGCCTTTTTTTTCCTGCTGCCTTCGTCTACGATGCAACATTTTCTTCACCTAAATCTTCGTCAACGCCTTTTTCATTTCTTACTGAAAAAGCACTTAATTTTTCTTGAAGAATTTTTGGATTTTGTCCAGATTGAACTCCGATTACACCTTCAATAATAATTTGCTTCACAAACACTTCTTCTTCGGTTTTGTTAGCCAGTTTTGTTGCCATCGGCAAAAAGACTAAATTTGCTAAAACGGTCCCATATAAAGTTGTTAATAAAGCTACTGCCATATTAGGCCCAAGGGTTGCTGGGTCATTTAAGTTTTGTAACATTAGAACAAGCCCGACCAATGTACCAATCATTCCCCAAGCAGGTGCATATTCACCAGCTTTTTCAATAATAGCCCTGCCCTTACGATGCCGTTCTTCCATAGCAACCACTTCTGCCATCATTATATCTTTAATCACATCCGGTTCAATACCATCTACAGCTAACAAAACACCTTTTTTAATGAATGGATCATCAACTTCATCCAGCCCAGCTTCTAAAGCTAATAATCCTTCTCTCCTCGCTTTACCTGAAAGCTCGACAAAAGTATCAATCAATTGTTCTAAGTCATGGTCTTCTGTACGAAAAGCCTCTTGTAATACTTTCGGAACTAACTTTAGTTCGGTAAGTGAAAAGGTTATTATTATTGCTGATAGAAGCCCACCTAATACAATTAAAATTGAAGCAATTTGGATAAAGAAAATAAATCCAGAAGCTCCAGAGTTGGAGTAGACCGCCAATAAGAGAATAATTATCCCTAGAACAATTCCTATTGGTGTCATAATGTCAAATTTTTTCATAATCCTCTCCCTAAGGGCGCTCAATTATGTTTTGACTCATCATCCTTTGTCTATACGAAAACCATTTGATTAGTTTTCATCGAATACCTGAGTTCTTCAAGACATATTAAGCTACCTATTATGATTTAGTTGATTGTCTAAACTCAATTCGGTGTGGGAGTACTACAGATTGGTCCGTTACTTCTTCTTTATTCATAAGTTTCGTTAATAAACGCATCGAAACAGCACCAATATCATACATTGGTTGAACAACAGTTGATAAAGTTGGACGTACCATTGTTGCAAGACGTGTATTATCAAACCCTAGTACATCAAAGTCTGCCGGGATTGAATAACCATTATCCTGTGCTCCATGAATCACACCAAGAGCCATTTCATCCGTCGAGGCAAAAATCGCTGTCGGTTTGTTGTCTAACTGTAAAAAAGATTGCATTGCATCAATACCAGAGTCATACGTATAATCTCCAATTACAACAAGTTCTTCTTCGAATGTCAGCCTAGCCGCTTGTATTGCTTCTTTGTAACCGAGAAACTTTTGATAGCCATTAACTGGATCATCTAGTGTTCCTGAAAGCATACCGATTCGGCTGTGTCCTTTTTCAATTAAGTTCGAGATCGCATCATAAACAGCTTGTCTATAATCAATATTAACGGAAGGAATTTCGTTATTAGCATCGAGTGTCGCCGCTAATACTACGGGAACGGGAGAACGTTTAAATTGTTCTACATGCTCCTCTGTAATATGGCCACCCATGAAAACAATTCCATCAACCTGTTTTTCAAGTAATGTATTAATCAAATGAATCTCTTTGTCTTTATTTTGATCAGAGTTACAAAGGATAATATTGTATTTGTACATTGTAGCAATATCTTCAATACCTCTTGCTAATTCAGCAAAGAAGATACTTGAAATGTCAGGTATAATAACCCCTACCGTCGTTGTCTTCTTACTCGCTAATCCTCTAGCCACAGCATTTGGTCGATAGCCTAATCTCTCAATTGCTTCAAGAACTTTCTTTCTTGTCGTTGGTTTTACATTCGGGTTTCCATTTACGACACGTGAAACAGTCGCCATAGAAACTCCAGCTTCTCTTGCTACATCATAAATTGTTGTATTCACAAGGATCCTCCTCAAATTTTGAAAATAACTTTATCGTTTTCATGATTGTATAGATATCATACGATACTCTGATGAGGTCCGCAATGTTCTACACTACTTATATCGACATCATTCAGAAATTTTTCATAGTATTTTCATTTTATTTACTGGTTATTTACGGAAATTTCAAGATTTTACATTATAACGCACATTTTTAGTGAAAATTAGTGTTATACAAAGGCAATTTATACAAAATGGTATTTATTTATAAAGCTATTTTCGCATACTTTGTTGTTTTTGGGCTTGCGTGTATTCACATGTTCGTTCCATTTCGCTACGAGTAGAAATTTACTAATAGCAACAATCTTTACGAAAACAGCCTTTTACAAAGAAAGAGTAACCATAAAAAAACAACCTGACTAGTGAGAATAATAACACTAGCAGGTTGTTTCGAGTATCTCTAAAAAAATTATCCTTTATATAAACCTGATTCTAATAGATCATCAACAAATTTGTTGAATTGTGGGATATTCATTTGTTGAGCAGAATCTGATAAAGCTACAGCTGGGTCTGGATGTACTTCGGCCATTACCGCATCAGCGCCAATTGCTAGGGCTGCCTTTGCTGCTGGAAGTAATAAATCACGACGACCTGTTGAGTGGGTCACATCCACTAGTACTGGTAAATGTGTTTCTTGTTTTAAAATCGGTACTGCAGAAATATCAAGCGTATTTCTAGTTGCAGTCTCATACGTACGAATTCCACGCTCACAAAGCATAATATTACTGTTTCCTTTTGCTACAATATACTCTGCCGCATGAATAAACTCTTGAATTGTTGCTGATAATCCACGTTTTAATAGTACAGCTTTATCAACTGCTCCTGCAGCTTTTAACAATTCAAAGTTTTGCATGTTACGTGCACCAATTTGAATCACATCGACATAATCAACAGCCATTTCAATATCAGAAGGACTAACAATTTCACTAATGACAACCATATCAAGTTCATCAGCAACTTGTTTTAAAATTTGTAAACCTTCTAAGCCTAACCCTTGGAAGTCATAAGGAGAAGTACGTGGTTTAAATGCTCCACCCCTAAGTAGATTAATACCACGTTCTTTTAAAGCTTTTGCGACTGTCAAGACTTGCTCGTAGCTTTCAACAGCGCATGGTCCCATAACAAGGCGTTGAGTTCCATCACCTACTTTTGTTCCTTTTAGGTCAACAATTGTATCCTCAGGATGCTTTTTACGTGAAACTAGTAACGCTTTGCTATTATCTTCTTCTTGTAATTCAAGGCTTGCTTTAAATATTTGTTTGAATAAATGTTGTAATGTAGATGTCTCAAAAGGTCCTTTATTGTTTTCTGCGATATGATCAAGCATGCTACGTTCGCGCACTGGATCAAACCTATTAACTCCTTGTGTGCTTTTAACTTTACCAATCTCTTGAACCAAACGTGCACGCTCATTGATTACTTCAAGAAGCTGAAGGTTCACCTCATCTAGTTCTGTTCTCAACAATTCTAATTTATCATTACTCACTATTCTCCACTCCCTTTATGATTGCTTCTTTTTAGTATTTAAAATTTATTATATATGAAAATTCAGAGAATGTCACGACTTTTTTCTTTAATACTTTTAAGCTTTTAAGCTTTTAAGCGTTAAAGCATTCTATATATAGACTCCCTTCGGTCCCTGTACAATAAAATACAATCAGTATAAAGATGAACCCTATAAATTTCAACTATAGATAATTCGGTTCATGATAGGTTTCCTTCACTTAGTAACAACAAAAAAACTGGCACTTACGTTATATACGTGTGTGCCAGCTTTTTTCTTACTTTGCTTTTACAGTTTCTTCTTCAATTTTGGCTTCGATATCTGCCACTTCATTCTTAATTTTCTCTGCAATCTCTTCTTTAGAGTCTGAAAGCTCTCCGGCTAAATCCTCTGTAATCTCTTCTTCCATCGATTCATTCGCTTCTGTAGCCTCAGATTTTAAGTTTGAAGTTACTTCCTTAACTTTGCCAACAACTTGAGCAGATTGATCAGAGACAACCTTAGCAATTGTATTGGACTTCTCCTTCGCATAATTAGCCCACTCATTACCTTTATCATAAGCAGTAGTTGTAAATTGATTTGTTTTTTCACGTGCCAGTTGTGCTTGTTCATTAATGTCACTACGTAATTCTTTTCCTGATTTCGGCGCTAAAAATAATGCTGCAGATGCACCTACAATCCCACCAATCAATGACCCAATTAAAAAATCCTTTGTGTTCATGCTATTCTTATCACTCATAACCTTTCTCCTCCTTCTTTTCACTTTGCTCTTTTTTTTCTTTAAACTTAGTATATAAATCAATTGCAACATTGCCCCATTGTACGGCTTTTGCAATTTGATCTGACTGTTTTACAGCTTGCGTTGAGACTGTATTAGACACATGTCTGATTGACTTATTTACCTGGCCAACAGAATCCCCTAGTTCCTTAACCGATGAAAAAACCGTATTCAATGATTCTGACTTCTCTTGAAGATCATCAGCCAAGCGATTAGTTCGGTGCAATAATTCCTCGGTCTCTTTCGTAATGCCATTTACCTGTTTCTCTAACCCTGCCATTGTATTCGCAACATGATCAAGTGTGCGATTTGCTGACTTCAATGTACGAACTAAATATATGACTAATACTGCAAATGCAATTGCAGCTACTAATGCACTTATGTATAACAAAATTTCCATTCTTGATGCTCACCTCCTTGGAAGAAAATACAGTTGCTACTAAATCAACTACCCATTATACCAAGATCTTAAACATGTCTTAGTATAATCATTCTAGATAAACCCTTAAAATCCTCCTTCTTTTATTTGAACTGTTATGTTTAACTAACTTTGTATACAATAAAAATATATAAAAGTAAGGAGGCATTTTAATGAGAGATCCTAGACTTCAAACATTAGCTAAAAATTTAATTACGTATTCTGTCAACTTAAGGCAAGGGGAGAAAGTTTTAATCGAAAATTTCGGTCTACAACGTGAACTCGTTACAGCACTTGTTCAAGAAACTTATCAAGCAGGGGGATATCCTTTTGTGCTATTAAAAGATCATCAAGTTGACCGTTCGTTGCTAATGGGGGCCAATGAAGAACAGCTTTCTATGATGGCAACATTTGAAGCACAAGTAATGACTGAAATGGATGCCTATATAGGACTGCGTGCAGGTGACAATATTTCAGAGCTGGCTGATGTTCCAAGTGATAAGATGGCTTTACATGGGCAAACAGTCGGGACAAAGGTTCACCGCGAAATTCGTGTCCCAAAAACAAAGTGGGTTGTTTTACGCTACCCAAGTTCTTCAATGGCACAGCTAGCCAATACAAGTACTGAAGCATTCGAAGATTTTTATTTTAATGTTTGTAATTTAGATTATAGTAAGATGGATGAGGCAATGAATTCACTGAAGGATTTAATGGACAGAACTGATAAAGTACAGCTAAAAGGCCCCGGCACTGACTTAACCTTTTCAATTAAAGATATTCCTTCTGTTAAATGTGCTGGTAAATTAAATATTCCAGATGGAGAAGTATACACAGCTCCTGTTCGCAATTCTGTTAATGGAACCATTACATACAACACCCCATCACCTTATCAAGGCTTTACGTTTGAGAATATCTCTTTTACATTCGAGGATGGCAAAATTGTTCAGGCTACTGCCAATGATACTAGTAGGATCAATAAAATTTTAGATAGTGATGAAGGAGCAAGGTTTATTGGTGAGTTCGCAATTGGAGTCAATCCATATATCCAGCACCCAATGAAAGATATTCTATTTGATGAAAAAATAGATGGTAGTTTTCATTTCACACCTGGACAATGTTACGAAGAAGCTTCCAATGGAAACAACTCCAGCATCCACTGGGACATTGTAATGATTCAACGAGAAGAATACGGTGGAGGAGAAATATACTTCGATGATATTCTAATTCGCAAAAACGGTCGATTTGTCATACCTGAATTAGAATCATTAAATCCCGAAAACCTCAAATAAAAGAGAGTATGAAAAAAGTGATTTTTCATACTCTCTGCAATGAACAGCCATTTTTACTTCTCTAATTATAAAAAGGGTGACGAAAGTACATCGTTTTGTACTTTTATCACCCTTTTTCCTATAGAATAATTTGCTCATATGCATGTTGGAACTTCTGAATATCGCCAGCTCCCATAAAAAGAAGCACACTGTTGTCATGTTGTTTTAACAGCTCAATAGAGTCCTCTGTAATAACGCGAGCATTTGGGATTAAATCTTTTAAATCATTAATTGACAGAGAACCAGCTTGCTCTCTCGCTGAACCAAAGATATCACACAAGTAAACATAATCTGCCTCTTTTAATGAATCGGCAAATTCATTTAAAAATGTTTTCGTTCTTGTGAACGTATGTGGTTGAAAAATAGCTACGACATGATGATGAGGATACTTTTGCTGTGTTGCTTCAATGGTAGCTGCAATCTCCGTTGGATGGTGTGCATAATCATCAATCAATATTTGTTTATCTACAACCTTTTCAGTAAAACGACGCTTCACACCTTTAAACGTTTTTAAATGTTTCGCGACAACCTCTGCAGGTACATTTTCATAATGACATAGCGCTATTACTGCAAGAGCATTTAACACATTATGCTTCCCGTACCCTGGAATCGTAAAAGAACCATAAAGACTGTTACGTACATATACGTCGAAGGTAGTCCCTTCTGGTGTACTTTCAACATTTCTTGCTTGAAAATCATTATCTTCCTCATAACCGTAATAAACAACAGGAACATTAGCATGAATGCCTTGTAAATGCTCATCATCACCACAAGCTACAATCGCTTTTTTTACTTGCATTGCCATCTCTTGAAATGCTGAAAAGACATCTTGAACATCTTTAAAATAATCAGGATGATCAAAGTCAATATTTGTCATTATACAATAATCAGGATTATAGTTTAGGAAGTGACGACGGTACTCACAAGCTTCAAAAGCAAAATAAGTAGAATTTTCTTCGCCCTTACCTGTTCCATCTCCAATTAAATAAGAGGTTGGGTAAGCCGAACCTAAAACATGAGCAAGTAACCCTGTTGTAGATGTTTTTCCATGAGCACCTGT
The DNA here is from genome assembly GCF_056619965.1 of Halalkalibacter sp. HAAS-P014. Lineage (NCBI taxonomy): Bacteria > Bacillati > Bacillota > Bacilli > Caryophanales > Bacillaceae > Halalkalibacter > Halalkalibacter sp. HAAS-P014. The sequence goes on from NZ_JBWQTV010000023.1 coordinate 68,260, forward strand.
TACAGCAATACTTGTAAAGTTTTGAATGAATTCACCTAAAAAAGTTGGATACTTTTTCAACTCAACCCCTAATTCATGAGCACGTTGAACCTCTTCATGATCATCGCCATATGCAGCCGAAACAATGATTTGTTGATTACTTTTAATATTATTACGTTCAAATGGTAGTAAGGTAATCCCTTTTTGTTCAAGTGGCTTCTGTGTAAAGAATTGTTTCTCAACATCTGAACCTTGCACATTATAATTCATATCGTGTAACACCTGAGCTAAAGCGCTCATACCTGAACCTTTTATACCAATAAAGTGGAAATTTGTCATAGATGGACCTCCAAAAAATTCACATGGTTTTCTTGCGTCCAATGGAGTAATTATTCTTTCAGAGGATTTGTTGTCCTCTTACATAAATAACCTTCTGCAGCCATTGATCCATTATATCAGAAAACGAAGCTAGCTCCAATTTTAGCCGTTCTTCCGTATTGCCCCAAAATAGTATATGACATTACATGAAGAAAAGACCCAATGAAGTTTGTAAGGCTACTGAAAAAAGGTTGGCATCTACCTTTTTCAGTAGCCTCTGCGATCAGTACGCCACTTGCATTGATATGAGAAGCGTTGAACCTTCAAGAACTATCTTAGCTTCTCATAGCCTTTCATACATTTCTTTATAATGCCACTCACCAAAATCGTAGGCTTTTCAATAATCTACTAGTTGTAAACGAGGATTCTCACGTAAGCGTCGGCCTGCCTTCGCTTCATGTTCACCATTTAATAGAACGTTATCCCCTGTAAAAGCTATATTAAGTTTGAGTAAGCTTCCTCCTACACCATAAATATCAACTGGTACCCCTGCTTCTTCATACTCTTTTATTCGAGTATCATTAAAACCACCAGTAGCAATAATTTTCACATGTTGATACCCCTCATTATCTAAGGCATCTCTTAAAGCAAAAAGCAAAGTGGGATTTGCACCACGTGGATCAAATGCTCCCATAACTTCCGGATTGCGACAGAAGTATTGGTCCACCATAGTTCTAGAAGTGTCGATCCGAACTCCTTTTAATTCAGAACCAAATTCACGCGCTACTCTAAGTGAATCAGTGATAACATCATTGTTATAATCAACTAGGGCTTGTAAGTCATCTTCTGGGAATGTTTCTTTATAGGCACGTGTCGCTTCAACAACATCACCCTTAAACAATTGAATTAATGCATGTGGCATTGTTCCCATTCCCTTTTTACCCCACCACTCATTCATCGCATGTGTAGCTTGTGCTCTTGATCCTCCAATAAAAGCAGCATAGCCATCCCCTGCTTGTTGTGTAAAATGATCATCACGATCACCCATAAAAATGATTGGTTTTTGTACTCCTGAATATCTAGCCGCCTTAGCAACATTATATACATTCGTCGCAACAGATGAACGTCGAGCGAAAATTCCATCAATGAGTCCTTCAAGGTATCCAAAGTTTTCATACTTTCCTGTTATCGTAAACACTGTTTCGAATGGTTTGATCTTATCTCCATCTGCTAAAGACCTAAGTTCAAGACTTTCGGCATCTTTAGCGAACGTCTTAATCAACGCTATTACTTCATCGGTTCCACACAACACAGCGTGTTCTCTTTGGAAAAATTGCATTGTGACAATATTATTCGGACGGTATTTTTCGATAATTTCTCTCGTTTTTAAAAAGTAAACTGCAGAGAACCATCCTTCCTTTACACGTTCATCAAATTTAAAAGTTTCGTTCGTTAGACGCTTTATTTCCCCATTTAACTTCCGAGTAATCTCCTTCATCTATCTGAACTCCTTGTTTGTATCCCCTATACCAGAACAGGTAAAAGTTTTTTCTTTACTATCATATATAACCTTCTTCATTAAAACAAGGTAAAATCTGCAAAAGTCATTTATGCTTCTTTATGGTACAAAACTTCTTCTAGCTCGATTTCATCGACGAGAACATGTCTCGGTTTACTACCCATTGCTTGAGAAACGATGCCTCTTTCTTCCATCATGTCTATAAGCCTTGCTGCGCGATTATAGCCAACTCGGAATTTCCTTTGAAGACTTGAGGCAGAAGCCGAACCTTGCTCAATAACAAAGTAACATGCTTCTTCAAAATGCTCATCATCTGCTTCTTCGTGTGCCACATGCTTCAACTGCTCTATTTGTAATAAATAATCTGGCTCTCTTTGCTTTTTCACATAAGAAACGACATCTTCAATTTCTTGGTCTGACACAAACGTCCCTTGTACACGTACAGCTTTCGGAGTACCATTTTCATGGAAAAGCATATCTCCCTTACCAAGCAAACGCTCAGCGCCTCCCATGTCTAAAATCGTTCGTGAATCTGTTTGAGAAGATACAGAAAATGCAATTCTAGTTGGTATATTAGCTTTAATCAGTCCTGTTATAACATCAACAGACGGACGTTGAGTGGCCACTAGTAGATGGATACCACAGGCTCTCGCTTTCTGTGCAATACGACAAATTGAGTCTTCAACTTCTTGTGGTGATACCATCATTAAGTCAGCTAACTCATCTATCACAACTAGAATATACGGCAAGGCTGGCTTTTCTGGTGATTCAGAATAGATCTCGTTATAACGTCCAACGTCACGTACACCTTGCTGACTGAATAGCTCATATCTTCGCTCCATCTCAGCTACAACCCATTTAAGTGCAGCTGTTGCTTGCTTTGCGTCAGTTATTACTGGTGTTACAAGATGAGGCAATCCATTATAAGGTGCTAATTCAACCATTTTTGGATCAATTAACATTAATTTCACCTCATCTGGTGTTGCTTTGAATAGCAGACTAACTAAGACCGAATTAATACAAACACTCTTTCCTGAACCTGTTGCACCAGCTACCAATCCATGTGGCATTTTTTTCAAATCAGTAACGATCGGTTGGCCTGATATATCTAATCCGAGCGCCACCGTTAAAGGTGATTCTGAGCGAGTGAAATGGTTACGTCTTAATATTTCACGTAAAAAAACTGGAGTGGAGTTCCTATTAGGTACTTCAATTCCTATGGTGTTCTTACCAGGAATAGGAGCCTCAATCCGAATATCTTTAGCGGCTAAAGCTAGCTTCATATCATCTGTTAAGCCTGTAATTTTCGTCACCTTCACACCTCGTCCAGGCTGGACTTCAAATCGAGTAACAGAAGGACCCTTTGTCACATGAACCACTTTTGCATCAACATGGAAACTTTGCAACGTTTCTTCTAAGATAGATCCTTGTTCTTCGAGCCACTCTGATTCATCCGTCTCTTGTAATTCGGGATAATTGAGTAGTTGAATACTCGGATACAAGTAATTAACATTTTCTTTCTCTATTGGTCTCTGCTTCTTTGGAGCCTTATCCTGAGGAAGCATCATCACGTTAAATGGAATTGAATTTTTCTTAGGTAGTTGAGGTCCAGATTTGGCTTTATTTTTTTCAGTTGTTAGTTTAGTAGATTGAGAAGATGATTGTCCTTTGCTAGTATGTACGATCTCTTCTTCTTGATAGGAGGAAGCTTCACCCTTTTTACTAGTTGGAGTAGTTTCTTCCTGACACTCTTCCCTCTTTAGTTCTACTTGTTCTACTTGCTCTACTTGCTCTACTCGCTCTACTTCTTCCACTTGCTGTTCTTTCTGTTCTTGCTGTTCTTGTTTTTCTTCAATTTCTAGTTCAATATTTTCACTATCATTAGCTAGTTGATCAGTGTGAGCTAGCTGTGAACCTTTTTCCATGTCCCCACTTTTTTCCTTAGTATCTTGTTCAGCACGTGCTAAAGCTTCTTCAAGAACGGTTGGTAGGTTGTACACTCTGACATCGTTATTACTGTATTTTTTTAATGGTTGTTCGCCTTGCTCATTTTCTTTTTTCTCTGTAATAGTAATAACTTCATCTAATTCTAGCTCCTCTTCCAAGTAAGTAGAAATCTCATCTACTTCTAAATTTTCTACTTTCTTGATTTCAAAAGGAGAAACTGAAAAGTTATCACTGAGAGTACTTTTTGCTGTTTCTCTGTCATTGAACCCATACACCGGTGAAGGAATTGTCGTGAGCTTGAAGTCTGCAGCTTGGAACTTTAAATTGTGATTAAGATTCTCAATATCCTTTTCTTTTTTCTTCTCAATCCCTTGATTATTATCAGGGTTAGATCTTTTCCTACTTTGACGAGGTTTACCTTGAGTAATCGGATCAGCTTGTTTTGGTTTATCTTCAATTAAAGGGAATCGGAAGTTTCCTTTCTTTGGATATTGATAGACTACCCGCGATTCACTTTTCCTTCTCTCAATTGAAAATGGCTCATATGTATATCCCTTATCTTCTTGGTCATGATTCATTTGCTGCTTTTCATTGTCATCCCGTCCCAAAAGTTCTTGAAGTCTATTGAACAAGCGATGCCATGTTCCCATCTTAATCCCTCTCTTCCTTTCAATATTTCCTAATAAGCAAGGTAATTTTAAAAGAGGTTGACTTGAATCGAGAGTCAACCTCTTTTTTTTCATTTTATTTTATCGCTTAATTCACCCAAGCTAGATGATTGAAAGAAACGTATCTATTATTTTTAACATAAGTGTGTCACCAATTTGATTACAAAACACGTTCATTCGGGTAATCTCCTTTGTTCCTTCCTTCTTGCGTTTATCATTGTACCACAAAAACGCAAATGATGACGGGTCTTATAGTACCAAAAATCTATTTGGGCTTTCTTTGTGCCAAAATAAACGTAGGTTCTAATTCACCGTCTTCATAGAGGAAAGGCAATGCGGTTACTGGTACTCTTCCTTCCCCAAAGAATTGGAGAGCAAGTTGTGCGAGCACATCATAGCCTCGTTCATTTACTATGTCAGCAAAAATCAACACATCTTGATGAGGGAGCGCCACAGCCAATTGTCCTGCTGCTCCTCTCTCCATCTTTTCTAACAAGGATTGATCAAGTACTCGACTAGCGTCAAAGCCATCCTTCGCTCTCAGAAAATAAAAGCGGTTTCCAGCAACCGTATCTTCTTTTAATGGTTGAGGTAGTGACCTTACATTGAACATCGCTATTTCACGGATCTTTTCCTTCGTAAAATCCGTTTCCTCTAACATCGAATCTTGTATTAATGTATACGATTCACCTTGGTCTACTACATAATATATTCGAGTTTCCGCCGTATGTTCATCGTATAGTAAAGCATTTCCTTCCTTTGTCTCAGTCGGAAATGAACTTGATCGAATAACCGGGAAAATCTTTTTCTCGTTTTTTGAAAGTGTCGGCTTATTCTTCATTGCCTCTAGTCCTACTTCGACATATCTCACTACTTCCTCGATTGATCCAAACTCTTTTCGTTCCCATTTGGCTAACAATGGTTTTAGCGAGAGCGTCACTCCTTTTCTTATCTCATCATCTTCTATACGTAAAGTAGACTCTTTATGATTATAGGTTATTGTCCAACCATCTCTTGTTAATCTTTGTTCAATCTCTTTTCGAAATTGTCTCATTTCCATCAATGATCCTCTCCTTCTACTTTATATATTTTATCAGAAACAAATTCGCGATCCAAACTCAATGATTTTTCTGCTAAAAAAAAAGCCACTCACATTTCAGTTGAGTGGTTTCGAGTAGTTCCAAAAAGGTAAAGATCAACCTTTTTGTTTATTTTTTTATAATTTCTCAGAGAGGTGCAATGGCTTCTCTCCCTGCTCGTAAGTTCTGAGAAGAGCACTCAGCCCTTACTTAAAACCTTGCAGGGGCTTCGCTCATTGCTTCGAGTAGTTCCAAAAAGGTAAAGATCAACCTTTTTGGAACTACTCTAAAAGTGTGATTCGGCTTTTGTTAAGAATGTTTCGATTTCTTGTTGCGATTTGCGATCTTTGCTGACAAAGCGTTCAACTTCTTTTCCATTAACATAAGCTAGAAAACTTGGGATACCAAAGATATCTAGTTCTGCACATAAATCAATGAATTGATCACGGTCAACATAGTAAAATGTAAAGCTAGGAAAGTCAGCTTCAATTCTCGGTAAAGCTGGTTCAATTACTTTGCAATCTGGGCACCAGTCGGCCGAAAACATAAAGATGGCCGCTTCCTTATTTGCAACTTCTTTAAATTGTTCAAGACTTTGGATCTTTTCCATCTTCTCCACTCCTATCAAAAAATAATTATTGCTCAATTTTCATATCACCATAACGAATAGTTCCTCTTTTTCTCATCCATTCAGAAATGATTAAACTAATTATAGCAGGACCTATGAAAAATAGTATTAAAACTGCTAGTAATACATTTATTGAAAAACCCATATCAGTAAACGTCATAATTGGACCAACTAATCCACTAGTTCCCATACCTGCTCCTGCCGGGTTATTTGTCATCCCAAAGCCAACAGTTGCAATTGGTGCTAAAATAGCACCTGCTAAAGTTGGAGGTATTAAGATATATGGATTCTTTACGACATTTGGTACTTGTAACATTGACGTACCGATTCCTAAAGATACAAGGCCTGACCAACCATTCTCTCGATAACTGCTAACTGCAAAGCCCACCATTTGCGCAGCGCAACCAACAGTTGCAGCACCTGCTGCGATCCCTTCAAGCTCTAGCATAATCGCTAACGCTGCACTTGAAATCGGGGCGGTTAAGGCTAGTCCCATCAGTGTAGCCACAATAACTCCCATAATAATCGGTTGTTGTTCTGTCCCCCACATAATAAGAAATCCAAATTGTTGCATGCCAGCTTGTATCCAAGGGCCAATTAATGAAGCAGTTAGGAAGCCTGTAACAATTGTTATCAAAGGGGTTAAAATTATATCAAGCTTCGTTTCTCCTGAAATAAGTTTCCCAATCTCCGTTGAAATAACTGAAGCGATAAAAGCACCTGCTGGTCCACCTAGCTGCGCGCCTGCTGCTCCACTTACGATGGCACTAAAAACCACTAATTTGGGTGCCTTCAGTCCATAAGCAACTGCGACGCCAATTGCAGGTCCCATCATGCTCATTGTAATTGCTCCAATTTCCTGCAACCACTCTCCTGCAATCTGCATATTAAGGTGAGTTGCAAACTGCTCCCCAACTGTATTAATAATTAAGCCGATAATAAGAGAAGCAAATAGACCTAAAGCCATATGACTTAGTGCGGTTATAAAGTACGTTCTCCAAGACAGGTCTACACCTTTTTTCTTTAAGAATTCTTTCAAAGTCAAATCCTCCTATTTAAAGAATCCGCTTATTTTGCTTGATATGATTTTACGATTTTAAAGAATCCGCTTATTTTGCTTGATATGATTTTACGATTTCAGTCATTGAAGCGACATCATCCTCCAAAGTACGAAACGTTGTCAAAGTTGAAATTCTTGCTCCTCCAATCGTTACAACAGCAAATAATTGCTCTTCCTCCTCTTCTGAGATAAATAAGTATGTTACCTGGTCCTTATTCTCTATAAGTTCAAAAGCTAAAGCATCATCTTCGAATACCAAATCACGAGTTAAATGAAAGTCACTTGTCGTTAGTTCATTCGGTTGATGAAACAAAAGAAATAATTGGTCACCATCTTGAATTTGAACATTATATTCTGTTTCTTCTATTACTTCAAACCCTCGTGGCAAATAGATATCAAGCATCTCTAGCTCAACATTTACTTCCATTTGCTCTTGTTCGACAGTAGTTAAAAATGCTTGTAGACCTAGTTCTAATGCCTCTTCTTCTGAGACTTGACAACCAGCAATAAGTACCAAGAATAAGAAGATAATACCTATTTGCCAAACGTTCTTAATCAAAAGTTACACTCCTTTTCCCTTAGCTTTCACAATATACCTAATAATACTCTTAGTAAATTAAGCTTGCAAGACAGAAAAAGGAAAGAGTGTCTAAGCCTCCTTTTGATAAGATATTGACAAATTGGTAAAATTAATGTTTAAGACCTTTCGTTGATTCAATATATTGTCCATACAGTAACTTCACTATATGAGAAAAAAGATCTTTTCTGCCGACCCATCCTCCTGTATATATTCCTATTGCTCCCTCTTTTTTTTTCGTATCATTATCCCCTGTAATGTCAGTCATTACATTCCCGAGTTCTTCACCATTACGAAGCCTATCTGCTACTATAGCTGGTAAAGGTAACTTAGCACCACCAGCGATACATTCTACTCCACTTTCATCAACTAATGCTCCCCAGTTACAAAGCATTAATCCTGATGGTGTTTCTTCAACACCACCTTCTAATCCAAATGCTACGTTAGCACCTACTATTGTTAATGCTGATCGTGCTCTGTTACGCGCACCTTCTATTGTTTCAAGATCAGAAAATGGTTGTGCAGATACACCAGACTCAACCTTTACACTAACAAATCTGTGACCTTCACGAATAAGTGAATCTTGGACAGCATGAACTTTGGCTGGATTTTTTGTACCGATTGCGATTATCACTGATTCTCCTCCAATTCAATTATTTGAAGCCAAAAAGAGGGTAGCCAAAGGGCTTCCCCTTAATTGCTACCCTCATAATATTTAACCAATTTGAACCTATTCAATAAAGAAACGAGTTAGACATTCTTTGAGATTGTCTCAATTGTTGTGTTATCAACAGATTTCACTAATTTTACAATTAATTCTTTTGCTGCGGCGTAATCATCAACATGAACAATGGAAGCAGCAGTATGAATATAGCGTGAACAAATTCCAATAACAGCTGAAGGTACACCCTCACCTGATATATGAACCTTTCCAGCATCCGTTCCTCCAGGAGAAATAAAATATTGATACGGGATATCATTTGATTCGGCTGTGTCTAAAATAAAATCGCGCATACCACGGTGTGTAATCATTGTGCGATCAAAGATTCTCAGCAATGCTCCTTTTCCAAGGTGACCAAAAGCCTCTTTTCCACCAGTTGCATCATTAGCGGGGCTTGCATCTAACGCGAAAAAGATATCTGGTTGTATCATATTGGCTGCCGTTTGAGCGCCCCTAAGTCCAACCTCTTCTTGAACTGTCGCTCCGGAATATAAAATATTTGGAATCTTTTCATTTTGTAGTTCTTTCATAAGCTCTATCGATAACCCTACACCGTAACGGTTATCCCATGCTTTGGCTAATATCTTCTTCGGATTGGCCATTGGTGTAAACGGACAAATTGGTAAAATTTGTTGCCCTTGTTTTACACCTAGCTTCATAACGTCTTCTTTGTCATCGGCTCCAATATCAACATACATGTGTTTAATATCCATCGGTTTTTTACGCTGAGCTTCTTCGAGTAGATGTGGAGGTGTCGATCCAATTACACCAATAATTGGTCCGGCTTCTGTCATAATCTGTACACGTTGTGCAAGGAGAACCTGGCTCCACCATCCACCTAATGGCTGAAAACGGATTAGTCCATTTTCACTAATGGATTTAACCATAAAACCAACTTCGTCCATATGGCCAGCAACCATCACTTTTGGACCTTGGGTTACTCCTCTTTTCACACCAAAAATACTTCCTAATCGATCCTGAATAATCTCATCCGTATATTGCTCCATTTGAGAACGAACAAATTTACGCACATCATGTTCAAAACCAGGTGCTCCTTGAAGCTCTGTTAATGTTTTAAAAAGTTGCATTGTCTCCTGATTCAAAGTAACAATCCCCTTTCACTTGCCGTACTTGTTATGTATCTTCTTTATTTTATCCGAATCAAATACTGATTTCCAGTTCAAGGTGATTAAGTAGTAATTGAAACCGTTAATATTTTTTGGCTATACTACTAGTTGAGGTGAAAAATTCAAATGAAAGGATGATAACAAATGGTAAAACGTTTTGTTGCAGGTTTGGGAATTGGACTAGCGGCTGGTTATATATTAGCGCCAGCTATAAAAACTGAAAAAATCTCTCCTGAAAAAGCGCTAAAAGAAGTGAAAAAAGCTTTATCGCAAAGATTTGCCATTTCTGGATCTTGGATTCATATGATCCCTGAAAGCTTTGAACGTAATAACATATCGTATAACGTTTACCGTGGTGGTATTTCAACAACAAATGAAGCAGGTACAACACAGTATGAATTTTTAGTTGATTCAAAATCTGGCACACTGCTCGATCTTCAAACATCCTAAGAAAGGAAAATGACTCATAACCACATCTTCTTTCGTACTAACAAAATATGATATGCGTATTTTCAAAGCGCATATCATACATAGTTATGAGTCATCACTTCCCTTTTGGTCGTCTCTATTCTCCTTCCCTCCTAATTTATTAAAATAATCCTTTTAACAGAAAAGGATACTACATAAGGTTTTTTTGCCTTTGTTGTAGTACCCTTTTATAATCATGATCTAAACTTCGCCTCACAGCGATAAATGCGCATTCCTTTTTGGGCAAATTTCTCTTCATATTCTGTCATAACATTACCTTCAATTCCACTTTGGTGTAAATCTAAACTAACACGATGTAATGTCATACCATAACCTGCGAAACTTTCTAAAGAATATTCGAATAACCCTTGGTTATCTGTTTTAAAGTGAATTTCCCCACCTTGTATCAAAATCTTCTCATACATGGCTAAGAACGCTTTGTAAGTAAGCCTGCGTTTTTCATGACGATTTTTCGGCCAAGGATCGGTAAAGTTAATATATAGTTGACCCACTTCCTCTTCAGCAAAAAAATCAAGAATATCAGTGACATCTTCATTTAAGAATTTAACATTTGGTTGTTCGACTTCTCTCGCATGTTCTAATGCTCTAACAAGAACACTGTCATATTTTTCAATTCCTATAAAATTAATTTCCGGATGAAGCTTGCTCATCCCGATTAAAAATTGCCCTTTCCCAGTTCCAACTTCAACGTGAATTGGATTATCATTTTTAAAAAGTTCTTTCCATTTCCCTTTATGCTTACTTGGGTTTTGGATAATGATGTCGGGGTTCTCTTGTAGTTTTTCTTTTGCTCCTGGTATATTTCGTAAGCGCAATGTTTTCACCTCTATTTTTAAAATTTAATTGTCAATAATAACTAAACGATGGCCTTTTATTTTATTTAGAATAGCTTTAGCTCTTTTAACACAAAATAAGTCAAAAGCTAACTCACTGAGAGATCGCTCTCGAACAATAATGGGAATAATACCAAAAAGAAGATGGGACTAAATAGATCTTATTTGGTTTAGAGTTCCGTCACTTTTTTCACAGAAATAGCATAAAGGAGTGCTGAGCCATGCCTATCACATCTCAAGATAAGTTAAGATTATTAAAAGACTTATTAGAAAATCAAGCTGTAGAAAACCACATGACAACAGACGAAGCAGCACAAATCGAGCGCCTTTTATCGACTCTCTCGGATGACCCTTCCTTACAACCTGCAGTACAACAAACCCTTAATGTCATTCATGAAAAACATCAAATCAACCATGAGCCATTCCCACAAGGGGATGTCGAACAATGGCTTAATGTTCTATCTATAGAATAATTCGACAGCATCTATATTTATTCCTCAGGAAATAACTCCTTTTATGTGGAAAATAGTCGGAGTAAAAAGATACGAAAACCTAAAAGACTCACCTTGTAGCAAAAATGGTGAGTCTTTTAGTCCTCAAGAAGGCTTTGGATATAGTCTTTTAACTGTTCTGCTTGTTCGAACTGATTCCGACCAAAATGCCATAACAAAACTGATATTGATTGGGAAACGACATACCAATGCATCCTCCTACGTAATGACTCATCTAGAGCTATTCCATATTGGTCTAACCAATATTTCCATTCGTGTTCAGGAATATATGAATAGAGTAAAAGTCCAATATCTAAAGCTGGATCAGATACAGTTGCTCCGTCCCAATCTATCAAATAAAGCTGCTCTTCTTCATCTAGCATCCAATTATTATGATTAATATCACAATGACACACGACAAAATGCTCGTGAAGGACAGACTCTAATTTATTCAATAAATAAGCCATTCCTTGCTCAATTATTTGATCTTCTATTTGATAAGCTTGAAGCTGCCTACGTAAGTTTTCAACAATCACATATGGTGTTAATGGCTCGTTGCCAATTCGTTTAAACATATCAAGTAGTTCACTTGACCCATGAATTTTGGCAAGCAATGCCGCAACACGACTTTCCTTCATTTCGTAAGCCTTCAGCTCTCGACCTTGCACCCATCTTTGTGCTGTAACAACGTCACCATTTTCTAAGCGCCTAGTCCAGAGTAACTTCGGAACAATTCCTTCTGCTGAAAGAACAGCGAGAAAAGGCGAGGAATTTCGCTTCAAAAAAACTGTTTGTTCACCTTGCTGGGCTATATATGCTTCACCTGTTGCACCACCAGCTGGTTGAACTTTCCAGCCGTCTCCTAAAAATTGTTCCACCCAATTCACCCTCAATTTCTTAAACTTCCATCAATACTGCCTACTTATTATACCTTAATTTAAGATATTTTACCTAATTCAAATTGCTTTCAACAAAACAATTCACATAGAGGATGTTGTTTCCTGCATTGGCTAATACAACTAATAGCTACCTTTCGTCTTATAATTCACACACACTAGTGTAGACAAAGGAGAAACAATTACACAGTCCTCACCTATTTTGCTTAATGGTATCAGAGAAGCTACCTGATCGTCAACGACTACATACCATTCATTGTAATTTGGTAGTGGTATTACCTTCTGATGTAGGCTCGCATTATGAATAACAATTATGTCATCCCACGAATCAATCTCTTTTAAATTTCGCAAATGATAAGATATACAATCAGAATCTACATGTATTAAATGAAAATGTTCCTTTATGGTTTTGTACGACTCCATTCGAAAGGCTGGGTGAGCACGGCGAATTTTTATCAAACCTCTCATGTACATTACCGATTTTTCGAAGTAAGCACGCTGGTCCCAATCAAATTGATTGACCCAGTCCGGTTTATTATAACTATTTCCAATCCCGTGCTTCGTCCGAAACCATTCTTGCCCTGCATGTATAAAGGGAATTCCCTGAGATAGTATTACAACGGATGATGCAAGCTGATGCCTTTTTTGCAATCTTTCTCTATCTTCATATGGATGAATCCTTTTTAACTTATCCCAAAGTGTATGATTATCATGTGCTTCAACATAGTTGATTGCTTGATGTGGATGAGAGAACAATTCCACACTCCCTTTTACCCCACTAACGATTTCATCAATTGAAAAAGGATTCCCACTAATAAACCCTGGTTGATGTACTTCAAAAGTACTTCCTTTTATTCCATCACGAAATTTATCTTGAAAAAAAGCAATCTCTTGCAGTTCACGTGCATGGTCGCTTAACGCAAGCTTGTCTCTAGGGTACTCCGTTGGCAGTTCCCACCCTTCTCCTAATAAAAAGATATCCTCATTAAATTGTTTAGCCTCTTTCATTACTTGTTTCATTGTTTCAATATCCAAAATACCCATTAAATCAAAACGAAATCCATCAACGTGAAATTCTTTCAACCAGTAAGCTATCGCATCAATGATTAACTTTCGGGCCATTTTTCTTTCTGAAGCAAAATCATTTCCAACCCCTGTCCCGTCACTAATTTCATTAGCATCACTAAAACGAAAGAAATAACCAGGCACAATTTGTTCTAATGATGATTCTTCCCAAATATATACATGGTTAAAAACAACATCCATGATCACTCTCAGTTGATTTTTATGCAAAGTGGCAATCATTTGCTTTAATTCGCGAATTCTAGAATAGCCATCATACGGATCTTTTGCGTAGCTACCTTCTGGAACAAAAAAATGAGTCGTATCATAACCCCAATTATAATGGTTTGGGTTTTCGCGATCACTTTCATCTATGCTGCCAAATTCTTGAACAGGTAATAACTCTACATGAGTGATTCCTAATCGTTGTAAATAATCAATTCCGGTTATTCTATCATTTTGATCTAACGTGCCTTCTTCTGTTAAACCTAAATATTTCCCTTTATGAATAATTCCGTTTGAATGACCAATTGTAAAATCCCTTATATGTAATTCATAAATAATAACATCATTTTTTGACTGTAAGGGTTCTAATGGCCAGTCATGTACTTTAACCTTTTCATGATTCCCCACCATTGCCTTTTCCCCATTTACCGATAGAAACTTGGCATATGGATCAACAACTTTTCTCCAAGATTGATTAACAAAAACTTCAAATAAATACCATATTCCTTCTTGATCACCTTGTAAGTCCGTTCGCCATACTCCTTTTTCATCTCTAAAACATGCTTGAACTTCACCTACATCTTCATACCAATTGTTGTATCGTATTAAGTTTACTTGTGTTGCAACTGGTGCCCAAATAGCAAATGACGTCTGTTCTTTAGAAAAATTTGCTCCAAGGTCCTTACCATCGTAATAAAAAAGATTATCAAATTCCTCTGTTCTTACAACGTCTGTTATGACAACACTACATGAATGTTCACCATTTATTACATAGTTTGTTTCTTCAAATTGAAATGGTGATGTTAACCCTAACTCTAAAACATTCTCTTCTAAATCGTTTAATAGTAGAGGCCATTTCCCACAATTATTTACTAAAAACCATTGGTTTAAATTAAATTCGCTATCTTTTCTCAAAATAACTCTTAGCTTGTTAACCGTTACGAGCTCAGCTGACTCAATTCGACAATTGACAAATGCCTCCTTCTTTTGCTTCAATGATGAAAGCCCCCTTTCCTTTTTAAGTATTATATTTAGAAGACGTATGTTTTTCTTTTGTAATCTTATTGTATAACATTACTATGAGCATTACCTTGAAACCATTCATCTCTCTGTACATGCATACTTACTTTTTGGAAAGGTATCGATTAATTTGGAGGAATAAAATGAATTACAATAATAACTCAAGTGCCCGTTTATTAATCTCTTGCCATGACCAACCTGGAATCGTTTCTGCAGTTTCTACCTTCTTACATAAGTGTAAGGCTAACATCGTCCAATCAGATCAATATTCTACAGACCCTTCTGGTGGGATGTTTTTTATGCGCATTGAATTTGAAATGCTTGAATCTGATTGTGACATCGAAAGCATTCGTAGCTCTTTTGCCACCATTGCCGAATCTTTTAATATGGACTGGCGTATGGAGCTTGCTTCTAGGAAAAAGAAAATGGCTATCTTTGTCTCTAAGGAAGATCATTGTTTGCTTGAACTGTTATGGAAATGGAGAGCAAAAGAAATAGACGTTGAAATTCCTCTAGTGATCAGTAATCACGAGAACCTCAAAGAAGAAGTTGAAAATTACGGAATTCCATTTTTCTATATCCCTGTTAGTAAGGCAACAAAAATAGAAGCCGAGCAAGAAGCTATTGCCAAATTACATGAATATGATGTTGATTTTATTGTATTAGCGAGATATATGCAGATTCTATCGCCAGAATTCGTTGAAACATTTCCGAAACGCATTATCAATATCCACCATTCATTCTTACCTGCTTTCATTGGTGCCAACCCTTATGCAAAAGCATTTGAACGTGGTGTTAAGTTGATTGGAGCGACGGCTCATTATGTCACGAATGATTTAGACGAAGGACCTATTATCGAACAAGACGTCTTACGTGTCAACCATCGTTACACAACTGAACAATTGCGAGTAGCAGGTAGGAACGTAGAGCGCATAGCCCTCGCTCGAGCTGTAACTTGGCACATTAATGATCAAATTATTGTACACGGAAATAAAACGATCGTATTTTAGATTAACCAAAAAATTACAAAGGGGGTGCCTAACAACAATCAGAGTTGTTAGGCACCCCCTTCCAATAGTGAGTAGTTTTAAAAAAGTTTATTGAAATTTTTTTAATTCAAAATTTATGTATTCAAATTCTTCTACTTCCATAGATGGATCGAGATAAATGATATGGGCGCCATAATAGACTTCAGGAAGTCGCTGCTCCCCATATGTTTTAATCCATAGCTCTAATGCAGTATGAAGTCCTTGTTTCGCTTCCTTTAACGTATCACCAAAGCTTACACAACCATCCAGTTGATCCAACTCAATCATCATTTCATTGCTTCCCTTCCAATTGGAAACTTTCCTCACTCTCCAAATGAAATCAGTTGGCTTATACATCCTATTAGATAATGTGCTATCAGGATTCAACCTACCCCTCCTTTCTCACTATTCTCACTCAACACAACATAGGCTATTATACGAATTTACTGCCTTTCATTCAAATGGGAATTAAAAGTATACTCCATTCAATCGCTCTCGTTTCGGCTATAAGAATTAGTAGAACAATAATGTAGCAATACAGATGCGACCTTTAACTGCCCACTTTTAATAGGAGAAGAATGTTTTTGCAATCTCTCATGCCATCTTGTGAAATTTCTCCGATCAATTAATTCTACTTTCGTTCCTTGTATTTTATTATCGATAATACTATTTGGAGAAAGCACAACACTACGAATTGGAAATGATAGTCCAGCTTCTTTTAAAATTGGTCCAACTACACCTGTCATCCTGGATACAGAAATAAGGGGACTAATTCTTCTTTTACGATCTTTATGTACAAACTCTGTCCAAAAACGCTCTGAACTCGCTTCAAAGACACTATGTTCATGGCCTTTTAAAATTGAAATACAATATATTTCCGTTGGACTAATCAGCAATATATCCAATTCAATAGGTGCGTGTTTCACTGAAAAAACCGGCCTATACATTAGAAAGAAATTATCGGGGATGTTCTGTGAAAAAAAACGAAGCCAGCGATCTTTTTTATATTTTGGATGTAAAGTCGACTTTTCAAGTAATGAAGAACTCGCCCATCTCAACTGAGAATGATACAGATCGTGCAAAAACTCTTCTTTCACCTCTTCAATTGTTTTATTCCTGAATCGATTATCGCTTTCATTTAATGCTTCATCGCTATCTACCATTGAATCCTTTGACCAATTCTTTAACTTCTTAAACGCCTCTTGAAAGATACTTCTTTTGCCTTCCCCTAAAGCTAACTCGTTGTTCTCTGAACTCAAGTTCATCTCATATTGTTGTTGTTCCCACTCCGACTTGATATAGTACCATCGTTCTTTTTTCATACGAGTATATTGACTCGGATAACGATTTAAATCAAATTGATAGCGGGATATATAGTCTTCTAATTTGATTAAATGAGCCACGCTCGTACCTCCTGTCTAACATTCTTTGACAGTTACACTGATTAGATCGTACCATGGATGTTAGTATAAAAGAAATACCATCAGAGGGGCAACAATAGAAACAATGATCGCACTAAGCGTCATCGCTACTGAACTGCTAGCCCCTTCCTTTTCACTATTTTCAAAAGCTTTAGCTGTGCCAATCGCATGGGACGCACTCCCCATCCCGAGTCCCTTCCCCATTTCATTAGTGATTTTGAATAAGCGAAATACATAAGAAGCAATGATTGAACCACCAATCCCTGCTACCATAACCAAAACGGCAGTTACAGGCGGAGAACCTCCAAGCGTTGTCGCAATATCCATTGCTACTGGTGTTGTAACTGATTTGGGGACAAGTGAATAAAGAATTTCTTGCTCGACTCCCAACCACTTCGAGAGCAATAAGCCACTTAAGATACCAATTATTGCCCCAGTGCTAACACTGATGATGATTGAGAAGAAATACTTTTTTAAAAAATGAAATTGACGATATAATGGATAAGCAAGTGCAACAACAGCTGGACCAAGAATCGCTTCTAACCACTTTCCTCCAAGTGCATACGTTTCATACGAGATATTAAAGACAACTAATATCATAATCAATATGATCGTTGCTGTTAATATAGGGAATGTAAATGGACTTGGGTACCTACTATAAAAGGCTTTCGCAATTAAATAAAGCGCAATTGTTAGAAAGAAAAAGCCTATGCCTATAGCTACGTTCATTAGTTATCAATCTCCTTATTTTTTACTAGAATTTGGTTAGTAAACCCTGTAACAACCATAACCATAACTGTACTTATTATCGTGATAAAGATTAATAGAAGCCCTTTTCCAGCAAATACATCTAAAAATTGCAATATCCCAACGGTTACAGGTATAAATAATAAAGGCAAATGCCTTATTAACAAGGCTGAGCCCTCTTCAATGTACTGAACAGGTACTAACTTCAATAAAAGACTAAGAAACAAAAGGAGCATTCCGATAATGCTGCCTGGAATTACTAACTCAAATTGCCTCTGGATCCATGTTCCAATTAAATAAAAACAAGACAAAATGATAATGTGCAGGATCACTTTTATTATTTTCATATTTATTCCTCACTAAATGAATATATTTGTACAGGCTTATATTTAGGTGTTTCTGTTAGGACGCTTTTATAAAGAATAATTTCTTTTACTGTCCATTGTTCTTGTAGTGCTTGATCATCTTGCTTCATTTGAAATGAATTTTGTCCAACCCATTGTCTTGCTAATGTAATATGTGGAGAAAACGGTCTTTTATCAAGCGAAAACCCAGTTTCTTCGCATAATCGAAATACTTCTTCTTGCAAAGTATATAATTTAGACTCCTGTTTAACACCAATCCAAAATATTCTCGGCTTTTTCTCCGACCCAAAGGTTCCTAAGGAAGAAAGTTTCAGCTCGAACGGTTTCCACTTTTTCACTAAAGCCTCACATCCATGTTGAACTACCTCTAACTGTTCATCTGTCGCAGCACCTAAAAATACGAGAGTTAAATGAAGATCTTCTTCATGTACCCAACGTTTAAATGCAAACTCCTCCTTTTGGAGTAAAGACTGTTTTATCTGTTGCTTCACATGAGAGGGTATTGGAATAGCTAAAAAATGATGAAAAGACATCTTTTTACTCCCTTCGAAATGTTATCCAAATTAAAACATCAAGATCTTTTATAAGACATCATACACCTTTTACTCATTGTCTACACCCTATAAATTATTACTCCTTTATAGCAGGTAGGAATATTCATCATACCTATGATAAAATGATCACAGTAAATTAAAAGAGGAGATGTACCCATGAATGTAGTTAACAACATTGCTGAATTAATTGGTAAAACCCCCCTCGTACGTCTTAACCGGATTACAGACCCTAATGGAGCTACCGTTTATCTAAAAATGGAAATGCAAAATCCAAGTGGAAGTGTAAAAGACCGTGCAGCCTTCAACATGATGATCCAAGCAGAAAAAGACGGCCACTTAAAGCCTGGCGCCACAATTATCGAACCAACTAGTGGGAATACAGGTATCGGGATCGCCATGAATGCTGCAGCAAGAGGGTATCGCGCTATCCTTATTATGCCAGATACGATGTCATTAGAAAGAATTAATTTGTTGAAGGCTTATGGTGCAGAAGTTGTATTAACACCTGGTGATGAGAAAATGCCTGGGTCTATCAAAAAAGGATATGAGCTGTTAAAAGAAATTCCAAATAGTTTTATGCCTATGCAGTTTGAAAATGCAGCTAATCCTGATGCACATCGTCATACAACAGCTTTAGAAATTAAACAATCCCTTGATCAAATCGGAAAGAAACTCTCAGCTTTCGTAGCAGCTTCGGGAACTGGTGGAACGATTACAGGGACTGGAGAAGAACTTCGAAAATTTTATCCTGAGTCAACGATTCATGTTGTTGAGCCTGCAGGATCGCCTGTACTCTCAGGTGGGGAACCTGGACCACATAAATTAGTTGGAACGAGCCCAGGGTTTGTTCCACCTATACTAAATGAAGAAGTGTACAATGAAATCTTAAAAATTGAAGACGAAGATGCGTATCGTGTCACAAGAGATTTAGCAAGAAAAGAAGCTATTCTCGTCGGCCCATCATCTGGAGCTGCTTGCTTTGCTGCAATGGAAGTAGCAAAACGCCTCACTCCTGACGATGTAGTAGTAGCCATTGCCTGTGATACTGGTGAACGATATCTTTCAACTGATCTGTTTCAATTTGAAAATTAAATCATAAGTTACACCTAAACAACAAAAAGGTGACAGCTTGTACTGCGCTCCAAAAAGTTAGCGTAAAACCTAACTTTTTGGATGCCCTCTAGCTTGTCACCTTTTTTTTATTCCGAGCCTTCTTTTGCGAGTTCATATATCGCTTCAGCATATAAAGCTGTCATTCGTAAAAGGTCTTCTATATCGATGTATTCATCCTTTTTATGCGCCACATCCTCACGCCCTGGAAACATTGGCCCAAATGCAACCCCCGTTTTTAAAGAACGTGCATATGTTCCTCCTCCAATAGCTAATAACTTCGCTTCATCTCCTGTTTGACGCTCATAAACTGCCTGAAGAGTTTTGACGAGAGGGTGATGTTCTTCAACATAATTCGGTTCCATATGATCATGAATCGTCATAATTGCGTTTCTACTTTTCGCTACTTGTTTTAATTTCTTTAGACACTCATCTCCTGAAGCCGTAACGGGATATCGAATATTTAGACCTACTTTTGCTTCCTCGTCTTCTCTAAAGCGAAGCAAACCAACGTTCATTGTCAATTTACCTGATACTTCGTCTGTAACAGCAATTTCAAGTCCTTCACCAGTAGGATCACAGTACTCTGTAATAAAAGTTAAATAGTCACTTGCGCTTTTTTGAAACGGAATTGTCACTAAAAATCGAGCAAGCCGAATACCTGCGTTTTCGCCATTTTCCGGTGTAGAGCCATGAGCTGATACACCTTCAACCGTTAGAACTAACCCCAATTGGCCAAACTCTACATAACCACAATAATTATTCTCGTCCAGATAGGTCCGATATTCAGTTTCTATTTCCTGTAGACTTGTAGAATCCCCCATTAGAAAAGCTCGTGCCTTATCTGGAACCATATTAAATCGTTCCCCTGACCCAAAACTTGAGAGTACAATGGCGGCTTTCTCATTCTTGCCGTTATTCTCCCATGAAAAACTAACATCTGTTATTCCCTTTTCTGCATGAATAATAGGAAAATCAGCATCAGGAGCAAAGCCAATAGTAGGCATCTCTTCGTGCTTGAAATAGTGTTCAACACATCTCCAATTGCTTTCCTCGTCTGTACCAAGGATCATTCGAACCCGTTTATTTAACGAAAGACCTAATTCCTTCACGATCGATAGAGCAAAAAAAGCCGCCATTGTTGGGCCTTTATTATCAATGGCTCCCCGTGCATAAATGCGGTTATTTCGAACCTCTGCAGAAAAGGGATGGGAGGTCCATCCCTCTCCAACAGGAACGACGTCTACATGGCACAAGATGCCTACACTTTCATCCCCTTTTCCGTATTCAATCACTCCTGCATAACCATCTAAATTTTTTATATAATATTGATGATCTTTACCTTTTTGTAATAAATAGTGTAACGCATCAGCAATCCCTTGCCCAAATGGAGCTTGATTTTGCTTCGTCCGCTCATTTAAAATGCTTGGAATACGAAGGAATTCTTGCGTTTGTTTAATAATTAAATCCTTTCTTTTTTCTACTTCATTTCTCCAATTTATTTTCACGATTTGTCAACACCTTTCAAGTTCTTCCGTGACATTTATCACACATTGTTTTTGCATAGTTGTGCGAATTATTGTAAAATGAATACAAAGAGGAATGAACCACGCTTCACTGAACCACTTACAACATTACCTTTCCTCATTTCGAATTGCAACATAACGAAATAGGAAATAGAGAGGTCAATCCTTAATTGTAAACAGTCTTTCACCCGTAATAACATGCATATCTTGTATGTTATTACATAGACTCTACCTAAGAACAAGTCATGATTATGAATAAGGAGTGGTTTTTTGAATACTTCAACTGATCGTATGCTGACTCGAATCAAGTCTATCTACCTTTATATTAAACAAAGGGGGACCGTCACAACGAATGAATTAGTTGAAGAATTCGGTATAACTCAACGGACCGTTCAACGTGACCTGAATGTACTAGAGTATAACAACCTTGTCGAAAGCCCTGCTCGTGGTAAGTGGAATGCAACAAAAAAGAAAACTAGAGTGTCATAATTTGTACAACTTTATTGAATATTTGAAGAGAGTGACTCCCTTTAAAAAAGCCACTGAAAAAGGTTCTTCCCTTCTTCAGCAGCCCTTTTAAGAGTCACTCTCTTCTTGCCTAAGAAGAAGCATTTCAACTTCATCTTTTGTTAACTCTCGATATGTACCTGGCTCCAATTCTTGATCTAATTCTAGCTGTCCAATTTTAATTCGCTTTAACGTCAATACTTTTTTATTAACAGCTTCAAACATTCGCTTTACTTGATGATACTTCCCTTCAGTTATCGTTAACTTAATTTTTGAGGTAGCTCCACTTTCAAGAATTGATAACTCTGCTGGTTTGGTCTTATAGCCATCATCAAGCTCTACCCCTTCTTTAAATAACTGAATATCTGTTTGATCCACTTTTCCTCGAACGGTTGCAATATATGTTTTGGCTACATGTCTTCTCGGGGACATTAACGCATGTGAGAATTGCCCATCATTTGTAATTAACAGGAGCCCTTCTGTGTCTTTATCTAGTCTGCCAACTGGAAAAGGTTCAAACAACGCATGTTCATAAAGTAATAAATCAATTACTGTCTCATGCTCATTATCTTCCGTTGCAGAAATAACCCCCTGTGGCTTGTTAAGCATTAAATAAATGTATGGTTTATATTTGACTTCTTCTCCAAAAACCGTGACTGAATCTTGCTCAGGATTCACGTGAACTTTGCCATCCTTTATGATTTCTCCATTTACATGAACACTGCCTGATTTCATCAACTTTTTAACATCTTTCCTTGTTCCATATCCCATATTTGCAAGCAACTTATCCATCCTCATTTGACTCATGCTCTCCTTTCTGTTGTAATTTTTCTTCAATACTTTTAGCAAACCCTCCTAGATCATTGCTTTGGTAAGCGTCTATGACACCATGAACAGTTTGATCAAACGTTTGTTTAATTAGTTCTGATGGTAGTTTATAACTCTTCATCTCTTCAGAAAGACCTACACTCATTTTAATCGCCGCTTTTGTTCCTAATTGATTAGCAAGTAACGCCTGTTGTTCTGAAGCAACTTCTATAGTCATTGACGGAAACAAGTTACTGAGTGTCTTCTTTTCTAGCTCGTGTTTTTTGGGAATAACAAATAATCCTTTCTTTTCTCGTTTCGCAACCATTGCATGGCCAACAAATTTTAAAGGGACGATATTTTTGTTTCCAATTAGTTCTTTAACTTGCTCCTCCTTAACAGCAGTTGCCATATGATATATAGTTACATCATTTCGAAAGGTTCGCTCATACTTCCTAAGAAATTGTTCGTACCCTTTTAACGGCAAGCAGAGAAAGAAAAATTGAACATTTGGAAAATCTTTGGGACCTGCTTGTTTTACGTGAGGGAATTCTTTCACCAGCTCACCAACAGTTTGTTCATTACGACTGTACACATACGTTCTTTCGTCTTCTTTTAAAACAGTGAGGATCATGCTGGCTAAACGCCCAGAACCAACTACTAACTTCAATTCAATCTTCCCCCTTTCACTAACATAATAATAATAGAAAAAGGTTGTCCCAAACAAGGATTCTGACCCATTTCTAGACAATAGATGATAGATCGTTTTAAGCTAACTCACCTATCAAATACTGCACTTGATATTATGGATCAGACCTTACCCAGACACAACCTCTTACATACTAGACTCCTCAGTTTCAAACATATAATGCCGCGTTCGTATATTTACATTGAGAACAATCCCCATTGCAATCATATTGGTTAAAAGCGCACTCCCCCCATAACTTATAAAAGGTAGAGCGAGACCAGTAATCGGCATTAATCCAATTGTCATAGCAATATTTTGAAACACTTGGAATACAAGTAGACCTATTACACCAGATACTAAATATGTTCCAAATAAATTGTTACACGTTAAAGCAATAATAATCATTCGGTAAAACAACAAGAAATACGTGACAATTAATATCGTTGCCCCAATAAAACCAAATTCTTCGCCAATTACAGTAAAGATAAAGTCCGTATGGATCTCTGGAATTCGATCACTCTGTGTCTGAACACCTTGCATAAACCCAGTACCTTGTAATTGCCCGGAGCCTATCCCTCTCATGGCATTCACTAATTGATATCCGTATGAGCCTTGATGCTCGTACGGATCCAACCAACCGTAAATTCGATCAAGTTGATGAGATGCGATGAATTTTGTGAACAAGTCAAAGTTATGATTATACAACCAAACTAATCCAACAATCCCTGTTACCACAGATAGCCCTAAGAATAGAAGTATCCGCCAGGCTACCCCTGACATTAAAAGCATTGTAGCCATAATACTAGCAATTACAAGCGCTGTCCCTAAGTCAGGCTGTCTTAAAATCAAGAGAAAAGGTGGCAAACCAATTGCAATTACTTTTGCCACAATAATTAAGTCAGATTTCAAATCTTTTGTTGCTCGGTTAAGCGTTACTCGATAGAGCATATGCGCTAGCGCAATAATAAGAAATATTTTCATAAACTCAGACGGCTGTATTTCCACAGGACCGAGATTAAGCCAACGTTGTGAACCATTACGAAAGACGCCTAGCGGAGAAAAGGCAACGAGTAATAATAAAATAATACCGATACCAAAAAGGGGAATCGAAAAGTTTTTAAATAAATCATAGTCGAAGAACATGACCCCTAGCATGACAATAACACCGACTACAAACCAAATAATTTGACGCTTCACATAGTAGGTTGGGTCATCACTAAAATATTGACCTGATCCACTATATATAGCTAGCAAGCTAATGCACATGAGTACAAACAACAGAAAGAGAAGCGTATAATCGATCTGCTGAAAACCTGTTTTCCGTTCTTCCATTGTCGCCTCCATCTATAAGAAGCAGCTCTCGGCATTAAGATGCCGAAAGCTGTGTTTCTTCGTTATGTTCTTTAAGCCTTCTTTGGCGAATATTATTCCTCGAGATGTTCGCTAATATCGCCAGCGAGACAAGTGTAAAAAATAATGAGGATCCGCCATTACTAATAAGTGGAAGTGGAATTCCTGTAATTGGTAACATACCTGTTACGGCACCAACATTAAATATAATTTGAATCGCTATTTGAAAGACAATTCCAAATGCAAGCAAACTACCAAAAGGATTCTTACAACGCGATCCTATCATAACTCCACGTACCAAAATAACTGTATGCAAACCTAAAACAAACAAAACTCCTAAAAGACCTAGCTCTTCAGCGACTACAGCCAATATAAAGTCAGTATGCGCTTCTGGTAAATAAAAGAGCTTCTGTACACTCTGGCCTAACCCTGTTCCACTTAACCCACCGTGAGCCATTGCAATATACGATTGAATTACTTGGTGCCCATCCCCTGTAGGATCAGCAAATGGATCTTGATAGGAAGTAAGACGCCTAATACGGTAAGGAGCCGATAAAGCAAATACAATAAATAATGTGAGACCTACAACACCCAAACCGATTAAATGTCTCCATTTTGCACCAGAAAAGAAAACCAGAAAAAACGTAACCAGTAATATAGATGTAGCTGTCCCTAGATCTGGTTGCATCATGATCAACCCAAAAACAAATCCCACTACAACAAGTGGAGGCATAACACCTTTTACAAACTGATCGATATAAGCTTGTTTTTGCGAATAAACTTGAGCAAGGTAAATAATCATGCCAATTTTCACGAACTCAGTTGGTTGAACCCTAAGTGGTCCTAATTGTATCCAACGTTGTGCACCACCGATTGTTACTCCAAACCAAGGAAGCAAAACAAGAAAAAGTGAAATGACTGAAATAGCAATAATTAAAGGTGACATTTTCCTATAAAAGCGATAAGGGAAATGCATCACAACTACAAAAGCAAATATAGCTAGTAAAAACCATAAAAACTGTCTTTGTATAAATTGATAGGGATTAGGATTCTCCTGTCCTATCCCCAACACATAACTTGCGCTAAATACCATCACTAAGCCAAATCCAGCTAGAAGGAACGTTGTGATGATTAGCAACCAATCGTTATCTTTTCGAAATGAATACTTCATCGCGCCCCCCTGCCCAAGCATAAATTCGTTCTTACTTGAACGATTGTGTCCAAAAAGCAGGAAGACATCTACTGAGTCTTCTATGCTACTTGTCAAAGAAGTGGGCTATTACATCGCTTGTAGACTTGGACTTTTTGAACATTCTCTATTATATCAAACGACTAATATAATCAAAAGAGGCTTTCATTGCCAACCCTTGTCGAATTTTCTAATTCAATGTCGCCTCTTTAGTTCTCTCCTTCTTGCTGTCTTCTCTTTTTTAAAAATTTAAACCTAGCTCCTAACACTTGCCCGGCTAAATGTGAACGATAACCTAAATATAAATAAATAACAGCCCCTGTGACGACTCCAATAAATAAGCTAGGAAAAGCACGTAATTGCGTTGTAATTGGCAATACATACTGCATCCCCATGTTTACTATAATGACTCCAACAGCCATAATAGCTGTGAAAATTAAAATTAAGACCGTTCGCTTGATTATCAATGTGTAGTTAAACTGAGCGAATTTCCCTATAGCCCAAACGGTAATTCCAATTGAAACCGTATAACCAATATAAGTTGCTAGTACCCCTCCAAGAGGTCCAAAAATGGAAAGAAGCAAGCTATTGGTAGCTAGTTTAAGAAATAACCCAGCACATAGAGCGATTACAGCAAACTTTTGCTTGTTCATTCCTTGTAAAATCGCTGCCGTAACGGCAAAGACGGAGAAGAATAAGGTTATTGGCGCATAGTACTGTAATATATATCCACCTATCTCATAATCAGTTAAGCCATAAAGAGCACCAAACATCGGATAAGCTAGCACGGACATTCCTACAGCGGCAGGAATCGTCAAGAACAATATAACCTGATATGTTTGGGTAATTTGCTTCTGCAACAACTCTGTATCATTTGTTGTAAACGATTTGGTGATCGTTGGTAATAGTGTAATCGACAATGCTGTAGCAAGCGCCATCGGAATCAAGATAATTTTATGGCCCGTGTTTGAAAAAACGGCAAATGCCACTTCAGATTCTTCTTGCGATAAGTGCGTCCCAATAAGAGTATTGTTAAATGTGAATAAATCAATTAATTGATACAGTGGTATAGCCAAGCCCACAAATGATAAAGGCAAAGCATACGCAATTAATTCTTTATACATTGATTTTAGTGGCAATTGATGATCAATCGTAGAGTTTTCAATTTGCTGTTGAATGTATTTCTTCCTTTTAAACCAATAAATGAGCAGGACTGTTAATCCACCTAGCGCCCCTACAAAAGCACCGAATGTCGCAAATCCGACAGCCAGTCCAATACTTCCTTGCATAACTTGAACTATTGAGAAAGTGATCGCTAAAATAAAGACAATACGTACTATTTGCTCAATCACTTGTGAGACAGCAGTTGGCCCCATTGATTGGAATCCTTGAAAATAACCACGAATTACAGACATAATCGGCACGACGATCAGCGCAATGCTAACCATTCTAATCGTAAAAACAATCTCTTCAAATGTATTACCCTGTTCAGTTGGATTTTCAATAATGAGTGGTACAATATATGGTGCAGCAAAAAATAAAATAAGAAACGCAATGACTCCTGAGATACTCATAAAGGCCAGACCTGATTTAAATAAACGATGTCCCGTCCGATAATCTCCTAAAGCGTTATATTTCGAGACAAATTTAGAAACGGCTAATGGTACTCCCAGAGTTGCAAGACTTAGTAAAACCGTATATGGCAAGTAACCATACGAGTATAAAGCAATCCCCGTCTGGCCGACAATGGCAGTAAACGGAAAAATATAAATGAGTCCTAATATTTTAGAAGCAAATGTCGCAGCGGTAAGTACCATCGTCCCACGCATTAATTTTGAATCTGACATCTTGGTTCCCACTTTCCAAAAAACTCGTTGTTAACATGTTTTTCTTTTTAACTCCTTATGCATTTTACCACAGTCTGTTACGTGTTGCTCGAACTAAGAATTAATTTCCTTTTTATAAAGAACATGGTACTGTATGTAAACAAATTTAAATTTAAAGAAACCTTGTTTTTTCTTGATTTAATACGTCGTTACGCAATTGAAATTTTACACTTTTACAATCTGAGGTGAAAAACTATGAAAAAATATGATGTCATTGTGATTGGTGGTGGTCCATCTGGTCTCATGGCTTCTATAGCTGCTGCTGAATACGGCGCAAATGTTCTTTTACTAGATAAAGGAAATAAACTTGGACGTAAGTTAGCAATATCTGGTGGAGGACGGTGTAACGTTACGAACCGAATGGACACTCAAGAGTTGATTGCGCACATACCTGGAAATGGGCGTTTCATGCATAGCCCTTTTTCTATTTTCAATAACGAAAATATTATTGATTTCTTTGAAGACCTAGGCATCAAGTTGAAGGAAGAAGACCGAGGTCGAATGTTTCCAGTTAGTGATAAAGCTATAACTGTTGTTGAAACATTATTACGAAAAGTGCGAGAGTTGGGCGTTGATATTCGTACAAATACAGCAGTTAAAACAATCAATTATTCAGAAGAAGCCGTTACCGAAGTTATTTTACAATCTGGCGAACACATTCATACTTCTGCAGTTATTGTTGCAACAGGAGGGAAATCTGTTCCTCACACAGGCAGTACCGGAGATGGATATCCCTGGGCAGAGAAAGCAGGGCATACGGTTACTGACTTGTATCCAACAGAAGTTCCGATTACATCCAATGAGCCGTTTATTCGTAATAAAACACTTCAAGGCCTATCACTTAGAGATATTGAATTAACTGTTTTTAATCCAAAAGGCAAAAAAATTAAAACACATGAAGGTGACATGATTTTTACCCATTTTGGGATTTCGGGTCCTGCTGCTTTGAGGTGCAGTCAATATGTCGTAAAAGCGTTGAAAAAATTTAAAACATCATCGATTAAGATGGAAATCGATTTGTTTCCTACTGTTTCAGAAGAACAACTATTTCAACAGCTTTTAGCAAAGGTAAAACAGGATCCAAAAAAATCGCTAAAGAATTTACTCAAGGGATTTGCAACTGAACGTTTCTTACTTTTTGTTTATGACAAACTTGCTCTTGATACACAAGTCCTTGCCTCTACCGTTTCTCATGATACATGGCGCTCAATCGCAACGATTTGTAAACACTTTGAATTAGAAGTAAATGGTACATTATCGATTGAGAAGGCATTTGTAACAGGTGGTGGAATTTCTATAAAAGAAATTGAACCCAAAACAATGCACTCTAAAAAGAAACTGGGGTTGTACTTTTGTGGTGAAGTGCTGGACATCCATGGCTATACAGGTGGGTATAACATTACAGTTGCGTTTTCGACAGGCTACACAGCAGGAAAATCTGCAGCAGAACAATTTGTACGAAAATAATATTCACACCTTGAAATCTCCAATACACTCTTGTCAATAAGAGGAATAAGTCCAACGTTCGCTAGTTTCTTAACGTTGGGCTTTATTAACAACATATACAGAAAATATTTACATTTAATAAAGCTCCTATTTAAAACAAACGCAACTATTCACGATACCTGATTAGTACTTTTCACATCATTGACTCTTTTCCTAAAACAAACTACAAATATTTTCTAGATTTGAATAAACTCTCCTTTTTCAACACACTATAAAACGACAATCAAAGAGGAGTGAATACTATGGATGCTAATCGTGTTAGACAAATCCTTTCTTCATCAGCAGAGATTGATGTAACTTATAACGGTACTTCGGTTTGGATTGATCAATTGCATGATGATGGAAAAATCGCTACTGTTCATTTACGAGGTCCATTAGAGGAAAGGTCTGAAGTAGAAATTTCTGAACTTAAAGAAGTCTAAATTACTCTTAAATAAACGTTTGTTTAATTTTAAAAAGAGCTGCTACACAGTGGCTCTATCCCTACAATATATGATATGCGTCTATGCATGACGCATATCATATTTTTGTAATAGTGACAAATAACCTGGTCTGTCGCAACTCTTATATATTCTTAATGAAGTTTGTTGTTTTGCTCCTTCATCACATCAAAAACATGTTGTTGTGCTTGCTCTACTTGTTGCTTTTCTTGTTGAACATGTTGTTTCTCCTGTTCAACCTGAGCTTGTAATGCTCGTAAATGTTGTTGTCCTTCCTCCACTTGCTGGTGAAGATTTTGCAAATTTAACTTTTGCTGTTGGACTTGTTGCTGCGCTTGCTGAAGGCTTTGCTGCGCTTGTTGAAATTGTTGATTTTCCATTTGTAGATTTTGTTGCGCCTGCTGTAATGGAATTTGTTGTTCGGCTTGCTGCAATTGTTGCTCCATTACTTCTAACTGTTGGTTCTCTGTCTGTAAACTCTGCTTTGCTTGCTGCAAGGAAGCTTGCTCTAACTGTTCTTCTGCTACCTCTAATTGTTGGCTCTCCGTTTGTAAACTCTGTTGTATTTGCTGAAGTGGACTTTGCTGTTGTGCTTCTTGCTCTAATTCCTCCAGCTGCTGCTCAGCTACCTCTAATTGTTGGCTCTCCGTTTGTAAACTCTGTTGTATTTGCTGCAGTGAGCTTTGCTGTTGTGCTTCTTGCTCTAATTCCTCTAACTGCTGCTCTGCTGCTTCAAATAATTGGTTGTCCGTTTGCATGCTTTGTTGTGCCTCATCTGACTCTTGTTGCTGCATTGGCTCCAGGTGCTGCTCTTCGTATTCTTCACTTTCGCCTAATTCGCGTGCAGCTTCAAGAAGATATTCCTTTGTTTCCGATAGTTCTGAGTCCTGATCATCTGGACCTTGTCCTAATAGCAACTGTTTATCCTCTTCCACCATAAGAACCTCCGATCATGCTGTTGTTAGGTAAATTATATACCCAATAATATCGTGCGCATTAAAGCTGAATCTATGCTAGTGTACTCTTGCCTCTCCTTGGTAATAAAAAAGACCACTGAAAAAGGATGTTTCATCTTTTCCAGTGGTCTACAGATCATATGGTTTTATGGCCATTTTAAAAAATCATAATTTAAGCTGTGCTCCATGTCTTCCCTCAATAACCAACAACCAATCAATATTCAAACCTACCCAACAACAATGTTCACTAATTTACCAGGTACGGCAATGATTTTGCGTACTGATTTCTCCCCAATAGCAGCTTGTACTTTTTCATCCTGCTTTGCGATTTCTTCCATTTGTTCACGCGTCGCATTAGTTGGGATCATCAGTTTTGCTTTTACTTTTCCATTTAATTGGACAACTACTTCCACTTCATTTTCAACAAGCATTGATTCGTCAAACGTTGGCCATGTTTCGTAACTAATTGTGGTGTTATGACCAAGCATTTCCCATAATTCCTCGGCAAGATGTGGCGCGATAGGAGCAAGTAGTTTTACAAAGCCTTTCATTAAGTCACGTGGCAGCACTTCTTGTTTGTATCCCTCGTTCACAAATACCATCATTTGAGAAATCGCAACATTAAAACGAAGCTCTGCCATATCCTCTGTAACCTTTTTAACAGATTGATGATAGACGCGCGCGAAGTTATCCGGTGCTTGTACGTCTTGAATTGCTTGGCTTAATTCACCTGTAGCTTCATCAACAAATAATCGCCATACTCGATCTAAAAAGCGACGTGCGCCATCTAAACCATTTGCAGACCAAGCGATCGATCCATCAAGTGGTCCCATGAACATTTCATATAGTCGTAACGTGTCAGCTCCGTGACTTGCTACGACATCGTCAGGGTTCACAACATTCCCCTTTGATTTACTCATTTTTTCATTATTCTCACCAAGAATCATTCCTTGGTTATAGAGCTTTTGGAAAGGTTCTTTCGTTGTCACTACACCAATATCATATAGTACTTTGTGCCAGAAACGAGCATATAAAAGGTGTAGAACAGCATGCTCAGCCCCACCAATATAAATGTCAACTGGAAGCCATTTTTTTAATTTTTCTGGGTCAGCTAACGCGTCTGAATTGTTTGGATCAATGTAGCGAAGATAATACCAACAACTACCTGCCCATTGTGGCATTGTATTCGTCTCACGACGGCCTTTTTTACCTGTTTTTGGATCAACGACTTCTAGCCATTCCTTCGCATTTGCAAGAGGGGATTCACCTGTACCCGATGGTCTGATTTCTGTCATCTTCGGTAATTCAAGTGGTAGCTCATTTTCAGGAACAGTTGTCATCGTCCCATCTTCCCAGTGAATAACTGGAATTGGCTCTCCCCAGTAACGTTGACGGCTAAACAACCAGTCACGTAAACGATACGTTACTTGCTTTTTCCCAAATTGATTCTCTTCTAACCAGTCGATCATCTTACGAATCGCCACTTCTTTATCTAAACCATTTAAGAAGTCCGAATTTACATGCTCACCGTCTCCAGTGTATGCTTCTTCTTCCACATTTCCACCTGCAACCACTTCGCGTATCGTTAGGTCAAATGTTTTTGCAAACTCATAGTCACGCTCATCATGACCAGGTACAGCCATAATCGCACCTGTACCATAACTTACAAGCACATAATCAGCAATCCAGATCGGAATTTGTTCACCGTTTACTGGGTTAATTGCATAAGCTCCCGTAAATACACCCGTTTTTTCTTTTGAGAGCTCTGTACGTTCTAAATCACTCTTTGCTGCTACTTTTGCTTTGTAAGCTTCTACTTGTTCTTGTTGATCAGCTGTTGTGATCACATTTACAAGGTTATGTTCAGGCGCTAAAACCATATAAGTTGCCCCAAAAAGCGTATCAGGACGAGTAGTAAAGACTTGAACCTCTTCTGATGCGTGTCCATCCACTTTAAAGGTCACTTCCGCCCCTTCAGAACGTCCAATCCAGTTGCGCTGCATATCTTTAATACTTTCCGGCCAATCAAGCTCTTCCAAATCTTCAAGCAGGCGATCTGCATAAGCTGTAATCTTTAACATCCATTGCTTCATCGGACGGCGCTCAACTGGATGGCCCCCACGTTCGCTTTTCCCATCAATAACTTCCTCATTGGCTAACACCGTGCCCAGTGCAGGACACCAATTCACAGCTACTTCATCAATATAGGCTAGCCCTTTTTCATAAAGCTTCGTAAAAATCCATTGTGTCCATTTATAATAATTAGGGTCGGTGGTATTAATTTCTCTATCCCAATCATAAGAGAATCCTAAAGACTTTATCTGACGACGGAACGTATTAATGTTCTGCTCAGTAAAAATCGCAGGATCATTTCCCGTATCAAGCGCATATTGTTCTGCTGGCAGTCCAAAAGCGTCCCATCCCATCGGATGTAAAACATTATATCCTTGCATCCGTTTCATACGGGATAAAATATCCGTTGCTGTATACCCTTCAGGGTGACCAACATGTAGTCCAGCACCGGAAGGGTACGGAAACATATCTAATGCATAAAATTTTGGTTTGTTTGCATCTTCAGTAGTTCGAAACGTTTTGTTTTTCTCCCAGTAATCTTGCCACTTTTTCTCAATCTGATCATGTGAAAACGACATCGTTAATCCTCCTATAGTATCTTGTTCAATGGCGATATGTATCGAGCATCATTTCTAGCCAATTTGTTTTTCAAAAGTGGGTACTTCTTGCATTCATTACCCCAACACGCAAAAAACTCCCATCCCTAACAAACCTGTTAGGGACGAGAGTATTTATACTTCCCGCGGTACCACCCACATTAATGAATTTTCAAGAAAACTCATTCGCTCTTCACTAATAACGGCCGTGCCCGTCGAAAGCTACTTTATTCACTCTCGAAACTCCAAGGTGAGTTCATCATACTTGTTCGACTGACTTGCACCACCCGTCAGCTCTCTAGTTTCCCAACTATGATTACTACTCCTTTTCAACGTTAGCATTATGAACTTATTTGTATTGTATGAATTCAGAGGCCTTGTGTCAAGCAACCTTAGCCTAACTTTGGCATTTTTACTTCCTGAACATTACTCGTAGATACTCGTTTAAGTGGTGAATCATATACCATTAATGCTGTAATTGCCAATAAGAATAAACCTAAAAGCACTATAATAAGGATGGACATTGAATAGAGATCAACTAAAAACCCTCCTAAAAGTGGTCCTATCATTCTTCCACCTGTCGCGACGCTATTGATGATACCTTGATAATATCCTTCCTTATTCTTTGGTGCTAATTTACTCGCAACCGTCGGAACAGCTGGCCACACAAACATCTCTCCAATTGTTAAAATAATCATTGCAACTAGAAACATCGAAAAAACACTCGCATGCATAAGAATCACATAAGATACCATAAAAATAAGGACACCAACAATCATTTGCTGTTTTAACGTATGTACCCACTTTTTTATAATCCATGAGATTGCAGGCTGAGCAAACACAATCATCAATCCGTTAATGGTCCATAACAAACTATAATGCTGCACAGAAATCCCTAAAGATTGCGTGTGTACAGATACATTGGCTTGCCACTGAGTATAGGCAACCCAACATATAAAGAAAGCAATTGACAATAGCACCAGTGATTGCATTCGATAATTGTTCCGTATCGGTATTTTTTGTTCAAACACATTTGAGGTATTTGCCTCATAAGACCTTGCCCCAATTTTCTTAAAACACACCACAACAAAAATCGTTAAAAATAAATACATTATCGCATTAGCTGTAAAAACGGCGGTTAGCTCTATCGCTGCAATCACTCCCACTAATGCCGTGCCAAGTGCCACCCCAACATTTTGAGCGATATACATCGCATTAAAAGGTTTTCGTCCCCCTTCTGGCCAAAGACTGCCTGCTAATGCATACATCGCTGGGAAGATCATACCTGAGCCAAATCCTAATCCAATTAAAAGAAACATATAATAATAATAACTATGGTAGAATATTAAAATAACAGCACTTATTGAAGTAATAACTAGTCCCCAAACCATCGTTTGATAAGCTCCAATTTTATCAAATAACCGTCCACCCAACAAACTGCCAACCACCCCTGCAGCAGAGTTCAACATTAGGATAAAACCGGCAGCAGTTAAAGATTTCCCAAGCTCTTGGTGGATAATAATGGCATTAAGTGGCCATAAAAAAGAAGCCCCGGTTACATTGATCGCCATGGCAATTATCAAAAACCAAAGCGATTTTGGCATAATAATTATCCCCTTTCGTCTTTAATCCCTAAGCCATATTAGGTGATCTCTCTTCCAAATGCAATCTTTTTTACTTAGTATTTGATGTTAAAGGAATTTTTGGCGAACAAAATCCTACATGCTACAATAAAATAATAGTTGTTATATCAAAGCAACTTTGCCTGACAAAGAAAGGTGATACAATGTCTAGACATACTTATGGAGAAAAACGATATTATTCTTGGAACCAATACTTACGTGAACAATTTGGAGAAAAAGTGTTTAAAATCCCCCTTGATGCTGGCTTCGATTGTCCTAACCGTGATGGAAAAGTCGCACATGGTGGTTGTACTTTTTGTAGTGAACGAGGCTCCGGAGACTTTGCAGGTGATCGCAAAGATGATTTAGTCACACAATTTAACTCTATTAAGGAACGAATGCATAAAAAGTGGAAAAGTGGAAAATACATTGGATATTTCCAGGCCTATACAAACACGTATGCTCCTGTAGAAACATTGCGTGAATACTTTGAAGCTATTTTGAAACAAGAAGGAGTTGTCGGACTTTCAATTGCAACAAGACCTGATTGTTTGCCCGATGATGTGGTTGAATATTTAGCAGAGTTACACAAACGAACCTTTTTGTGGGTAGAATTAGGCTTGCAAACGATACATGAGGACACTGCACAAATAATCAACCGTGCGCATGATTATCAATGTTATATCGAAGGAGTAGAAAAACTAAGAAAGCATGGAATAAATGTTTGTGCCCACATTATTAACGGTCTTCCCCTAGAAAATCACCAAATGATGATGGAGACAGCTAAGGAAGTAGCCAAGCTAGATGTTCAAGGAATTAAAATTCATCTTCTTCATTTACTCAAGAAAACACCGATGGTCAAACAATATGAAAAAGGACTACTCGAATTTATGAGTCAGGAAGAATATATCAAGCTTGTCGTTGATCAATTGGAAATTTTACCTTCTCACATGGTCATTCATCGTCTAACCGGTGATGGTCCGGCTGATATTATGATTGGCCCGATGTGGAGTATGAATAAATGGAGTGTATTAAATGGAATTGAGGATGAACTAGCTCGTCGAGATAGTTGGCAAGGAAAATTTTATACAAAAAGGGTGTCATTAGGATGAAAGTACTCGGTGTCTTACCTTTTGCTAGATTTATCTTAGAAAACGCTATAGAAAAAGGCGATATTGTCGTTGATTGTACTGTTGGTAACGGGCACGACACAATTTACCTCGCCAATCTTGTAGGAGAGGCCGGCCATGTTTATGGATTTGACATTCAAGAACAAGCAATTGCTTCAGCTACACTCAAAGTAAAAGAACAAAATGTTTGGAATCGAGTTACGTTACTACAGAAAGGTCATGAAGAAATTCGTTCCTGTATTCCTTTAGAAAAACAAAGTCAACTAAAAGCTGCTATTTTCAACCTTGGCTACTTACCTGGAGGCGATAAATCAATTGTAACAAGTGCAACCTCTACTCTCGCTGCCGTTAGCGCTTTACTGGATATTATGCCCAAAGGTGGAACGATCGTTCTTGTTATTTACCACGGACATGAAGAAGGCAAAGTAGAAAAAGATCACGTCCTAAACTTTCTAAAGAAAGTAGACCAAGGAATTGCCCACGTTTTAAAATACGAGTTTATCAATCAAGTAAACAATCCCCCTTTTGTTGTAGCCATCGAAAAAAGGTAGGTTGACAATCAGACGCAATAGTTTGAAAATAAAGGAAATAGAGTTTTTGAGGAGATGCGTATGACTTTACTAGATACCATATTGGCTCATAATAAACAATTTGTAACAGATAAAGAATATGAGCGATTCCAAACAACGAAATTTCCGAATAAAAAGATGGTCATATTAACATGCATGGATACACGCTTATTAGAACTTCTTCCTTTTGCTATGAATATAAAAAATGGCGACGCAAAAATTATAAAAAATGCTGGGGCAGTTATCTCTCATCCATTCGGGAGCATAATGAGAAGTATTCTAGTAGCCATTTATGAATTAGGCGCAAATGAAGTTCTCGTTGTCGGGCACCATGGCTGTGGGATGATGGGGTTAGAGGCGTCTAGTATCCTTGAGAAGTCTCAAGAACGAGGCATTGATAAAGCAACAATTGACACGCTTGAGTTTTCAGGAATCGACATAAGAGGTTTCTTAACTGGATTTGAAAAAGTCGAAGAGAATGTTGAACATAGTGTAAGTATGGTTAAAAAACATCCAATGCTACCAAAAAATCTACCCGTTCATGGTCTTGTCATTTGTCCGGAGACAGGGAAGTTAGACCTTATTGTTAATGGATATCAAGATCAAACGGTCGAAAGCCTTAAATGTTAATTAGCCACCTCTGCAGTACAAATGTTTTTTAGTTTAGAGGGTGTCGTTCCTTGGTGACACCCTCTGCGTGTAATTTCGAATTCTTTCACGAGCCCCATTATCCTTATTATTTCTTTACCGTGCAGCTATTTAGCGTTTTTGTCTAAAAATCCAACTATTTATCAAAAATAGAAAAGTAGGGATGCCACCCATTTTCACCATTTTCTTTGATTTCTTTTTAATCTCTTTATCTTTTTGCACTTTCTCATCTGCAATATAGATTGCGATAAGGCCTCGGATCATCATTAAATGGAACTCAGAATTGGGTAGTTGCGCTAAGCGTTCTTCTGATTTAGTTAAAAATAATTGAAAACGATCGATCATTTCCTCTTCACTGTCATAATAAAAAAGAAAGTTTAGCTCATCATCAGCAATATCTTCTTTTTGATCAATAAAATAATCCAAAAGAAGGTGAACGCCTTGAACCCATGGATAATAGCCTTCTTTTAATAAGTGTGCCGTTTCTTCCGTTAAATCTTCTTTTGTAGCATATGTGGCCAATGTGTATATGCCTAAAGTAGAGCCAGCACATGCAGAGAACTCAAACCACGTCATTTCAGGAACTTTATGTCGATGTTCCTCGAACCATTTTTCTAATCGTGGAATGCGTTCTTCTTTTTTAACATGTTTATGTACTTGTAAATCTCCATAATAGCCACTTAATTCCAACATACTTGCTTGAACTTTCTCAAAAGAGGGAAACGTCGCTAATATATCTTGACATGTTTTGACTAATGAATGTAAGTAACCACCATCTTCTTGCTCCGTACGATATTCATAGTAATTTTTCAAGGATGCGCCTGGTGTTAATGCATCTAATAATGACTGGTGAAGCATTCGAAAGTCATCTGGATCAAGAGCTGGACTCTGATCACACAAGTTATCTAAGTAATCACAAGTAATTTGATAAGCGTTTATAAATTGGATTAAATCGTCCATTCGATCCTTAGCAAGTAGACCGTAAACCCCTCCCCCTTCACAATGAAACTTTTTCTTTTTAAGTG
Source organism: Halalkalibacter sp. HAAS-P014 (assembly GCF_056619965.1). NCBI lineage: Bacteria > Bacillati > Bacillota > Bacilli > Caryophanales > Bacillaceae > Halalkalibacter > Halalkalibacter sp. HAAS-P014. The sequence continues at coordinate 106,642 of NZ_JBWQTV010000023.1, forward strand.
CATCTAGGGCTTGCGATCTTAACTCAGGATCAGGAATTAGCTTCGCTTTTTCGATCCATGGATCAAAGTATATATGAACAGTAGGGACAACTTCCTTATATATCTTCATTAATAATGGGATTGGTCTTGATGGAGCATTCAACACATATTCCTCCTCTGTCTTTTCCATAATTAGAACCTTAGCATATTCAAGATAGACATACAATCAGTATGCTATGGCGTTAATAAATTCACAAAGCCAACAGCATAACGAAATACTTGCTCACGCTCTGGCTCATTGAACACTTCATGATAAAGCCCTTCCCATTCCTTGTAATATTTCTCCATCAGATTTAGTTCATTAAACCATTCCCTGACTTCATACTTATCAACTAAATAATCTTCCCCTGATTGGAGGACAAGTAATGGGATGTTTGGAAATTTCTCTGGATAACGGTGGGCAATACGTATCGCCTTCGTTAATTCATGGTACCATCTAGCCGAGACTTTACTAACACGCAGTTCATCTTTTAAGTATGCTTCACGAATTTCTTCATTCCGTGTTACTAAATCTGAACGAATTCCTGATTTCTGGCTGAATGATGGAGCAACACGATGAAGAAGTTTAGAAGCGATCTCCTTAGACTTTGCAGGTGGTTCGCTTAAACCTAAGCAGGGAGACGACAATAAAACGCCTGAAACCATTGCCGAACTTCTCTCCATTAACGATCGTATAACAACAAGCCCTCCCATGCTATGTCCAAGTAAGAATATAGGTAACCCTTTTACTCTTGCTTCATTCAACCAATCTTCAACTGAATCAATATATTGATTAAAAGACTGAATATGACCTCGCTTCCCTCTCGTTTTCCCTTGGCCAGGTAGGTCGCCCATTACTACATCAAATCCGTGATCATTCCATTTTTGAGCGAGCCACAAATACCTCCCGTGATGCTCTCCTGCGCCATGAACCATTACGACTACTCCTCTAGGATCAGCCACTTCCCATTTCCACATTCTGCATTCCCCCTTGACGATTTTTTTGAAAAAAGGACCATGACCTCCATTTTTTACGTTAAACTAAGTATAGCGATTTTTTTACTAAACGAAAAGGATGTGACGAAGTGATTTACAGATATCAAGACAAATTTCCGATAATTTCTGAAAGCGCCTTTATAGCCGATAATGTTACCATTACAGGCGATGTTAAAATTGGTGAGGAATCAAGCATTTGGTTTCAAACCGTTATCCGGGGAGATGTTGCTCCAACTATTATAGGAGACCGGGTAAACATTCAAGATCAGTCTATGCTTCATCAAAGCCCAAAAAACCCTCTAATTATTGAAGATGATGTAACCATAGGTCACCAAGTTATGCTTCATAGTTGTACAATACGAAAAAAAGCGTTAATAGGAATGGGTTCAACTATCCTTGACGGTGCTGAAATTGGTGAAGGAGCTTTTATTGGAGCTGGAAGTCTTGTTCCTCCAGGTAAAAAAATCCCAGCCAATACAATGGCTTTTGGAAGACCTGCTAAAGTGGTTCGTGATCTAAATGAAGTTGATATAAAAGAAATGGCTCGTATTCGCCATGATTATGTAGAGAAAGGTCAGCACTATAAACAAGTACTTAAGGAAGCTAAAAACTAATAACATATTTTTAGATTAATGAATAATATTGATTATTATTATCAATAATAATAGAAAGAGCGAGAGAATCGCTCTTTCATTCCGCAAATCAATGTTGTGGTTCAAAGGTTTTGCAATCTGTTTCCTCTTGTTTATCTGCTTCTTTTCCCGTATGGCTTACAACATAAATCTTGTCTGCTTCACACTGATTCCCCTGTGCCCAAAAAACACAGTTGTTCACTTCACATAATACATCTTGAGCCAATTTACTCACCCCCCTCATATATACATTTTGACCAAATTTGAACCGAGAAATACAAAGGGATTCAAAATCTGATATTTCTCTTTCTAGGTCGAAAAAGAGGCAAACTCTAAAGTTGAGTTGCCTCTTTCTTGTCTTCTATAATCCAGCTTGTTCTTTTAATGCAGCTGCCTTATCTGTTTGCTCCCAAGGAAGATCAACATCAGTACGTCCAAAATGACCGTAAGCTGCTGTTTGCTTATAGATTGGTCGACGAAGGTCTAGCATCTTAATAATACCAGCAGGACGAAGATCAAAGTTATCACGTACAAGTGCAACTAATGATTCTTCAGATACTTTCCCAGTGCCAAACGTATCAATTGAAATTGATACAGGTTGAGCTACACCGATCGCATATGCCAATTGCACTTCACATTTATCAGCTAATCCTGCAGCCACGATATTTTTCGCTACGTAACGTGCAGCGTATGCTCCAGAGCGATCAACTTTTGTTGCATCCTTACCAGAGAACGCTCCTCCACCGTGACGTGCATAACCACCATATGTATCAACGATGATTTTACGTCCAGTAAGACCTGCATCCCCTTGTGGACCACCGATTACAAAACGACCTGTTGGATTAATAAAGTACTTTGTATCTTCATCTATTAATTCCTGAGGTACAACTGGATTAATTACGTATTCTTTTAAATTGCGTTGAATTTGTTCTAACGTTACTTCCGGATGATGCTGTGTGGAAATGACAATGGTATCAATTCGAGCTGGTTTCCCATCTTCATCGTACTCAACAGTAACTTGTGTTTTACCATCTGGACGAAGGTATGGAAGGACTTCTTCTTTTCGTACTTCTGTTAAACGACGAGCTAATTTGTGGCTTAATGAAATTGGTAGTGGCATTAGCTCACTTGTTTCATTATTAGCATAACCGAACATCAATCCCTGATCTCCAGCTCCAATTGCTTCTATTTCTTCATCGGTCATTTGACCTTCACGCGCTTCAAGAGCTCGGTCAACCCCTTGTGCAATATCAGCAGATTGCTCATCAATCGATGTTAATACTGCACACGTCTCAGAGTCAAAACCATACTTAGCACGAGTATAACCGATACCCTTAACCGTTTCTCGGACAATTTTTGGAATGTCAACATACGTACTCGTCGTAATTTCACCAGCAACTAAAACTAACCCTGTGTTAACTGATGTTTCACACGCTACACGTGCATTGGGATCATTCGTTAAAATTGCATCGAGAATCGCATCTGAAATTTGATCACAAATCTTATCCGGATGTCCTTCTGTTACAGATTCCGATGTAAATAGACGTCTGCTTTTAAATTCTGTCATTATTCTTTTCCTCCTTAAACACAGCTATTTACTTAGCCTATGTTTTTTTCTTTGAGACGGCACTCATGTCCCACTGAATGGGAAATACCTACCTGTAAAGACGTATAAACGATAAAAACCCTTTTCCAAATAGAGGAAAAAGGGTTGAATGTTTACCTTTAGCCTCTTATCGTTCAAGGCATATGCCTTGCAGGTTAGCACCTTTTCACTCAAGGCTATGAGTGTTGGTTGCTGGGCTTCTTCGGGCCTGTCCCTCCGCCTACTCAGGATAAGAGTATCCGTTCGACGCATATCATATCGCACATGTTGAATACTGTCAACATTTACAACTTACTCTTTACGAGTATGACTTTTGAAATTCACTTAACCTTATTAATTTATTTATAGTTTGCACAACCTTATTCGTAACTATGCTTTTTAAAAAATGCTTTCAGGACTATTAGAAATACAAAAGAGGTGTAACAAAAGGAGTCCGTTCAAACCTTTTGCTACACCCCTTTCTTCTGTTATTTCTAATAAGGAGTATCATCTCTTTGACGTTCATTACTCTCCCGTACTCTCTCTCCCTGTTCCCGACTTTTTCTCTGTTCTTCTAACTTCTTTTCATCTTCTATACGAAACTCTTCACGTAATTGCATCCTCATCAATTCTTTTTCATTATCTCGAGGTTTAACTTGGCTATACACCCCACTTGCAGTTAAACCAATGATCAGGGCTACTAAAACTTGATCACCCCACTCTCTTGGAATAAACCAAAGTATTCCCGCAATTCCGATTGCTAACAGTGCTCGATATTGTTTTTCTACACCGAATGCATTTCCAATAACCGTCACAAGAGCTGCTACGACAGCAGAAACTGTAGCGAGGTCCAACATGGAGACTTCTTGCACGTCGAATTCCTCCTTTTTACCCTTATATATTTACTTTATGCAGCATGAAAAAATTGGTCCTTTTCTAAATCTATTCTAGATACTTTAATTAATTAAACAAATTCCATAAAATTTGTGAACACATTTAGGTGGAAAGAAGTCACATTCCAAAAAAAATTTTAATAGTATAGACTATTAAAATTAATGTGTTATACTAATAAACAAGATTAGATAATATATGGGAATCACATAAAGATAAAGAAAGGGTTGTCCGACAATGAAAACGATTAGCCTCCAATCAGAATTAGTTAATTTAATGAATCAGAAAAATGTTCAGCTCAATTTACCTATCTCTTCATTAATTGAAAAGTCTTTAAAGCGAGGTGAAGGGAGCCTCACATCAACGGGGGCATTAAGTGTTTCAACTGGTGCTTATACGGGACGTTCCCCTAAAGACAAATTCATTGTCAAAGAATCAAGTATTGAAAACAAAATTGAGTGGGGAGCTGTTAACCAACCTATAGAGAAAGAAGTTTTTGTTTCACTTTACAGAAAAGTGCTGAAACACTTAAGTGAAAAAGAAGAACTTTTTGTTTCTGATGGATTTGCCGGTGCAGATGAAAAGTACCAAATTCCATTAAAAGTAATAAATGAATTCGCATGGCAGCAAGTTTTTGCGCGCCAATTATTTATCCGCCCAAGTAATAAAATTGAGCAAAATCATGATAATCAGCCATTCACGATTGTATCTGCACCTACATTTAAAGCAGACCCAGCTGTTGATGGTACAAATTCAGAAGTTTTTGTCATTGTTTCATTTGAACAACGAATCATTTTGATCGGTGGTACTGAATATGCTGGAGAAATGAAAAAATCAATTTTCTCTATTATGAACTTCTTATTACCAGAACAAGATGTTTTATCAATGCACTGCTCTGCTAACGCTGGAAGAGAAGGCGATGTAGCTTTATTCTTCGGCTTATCTGGAACTGGAAAGACAACGCTTTCTGCTGACCCGAACCGTGGCTTAATTGGTGACGATGAGCATGGTTGGTCAAGAAACGGTGTCTTCAATATAGAAGGTGGATGTTACGCAAAATGCGTGAACTTATCTGAGGAAAAAGAGCCACAAATTTGGAATGCGATCCGTTTTGGTTCTGTTCTTGAAAACGTTATTATTGATGACAAAACAGGAGATGCGGATTACGATGATACTTCTTTAACAGAAAATACTAGAGCAGCTTACCCGATTGATGCAATACCAAACGCACTTACGCCAAGTGTTGCAGGTCATCCGACTACTATCATCTTCTTAACTGCTGATGCATTCGGTGTCCTTCCTCCGATCAGTAAATTAACAAAAGAACAAGCAATGTACCATTTCTTATCTGGTTACACTAGTAAACTAGCAGGTACAGAGCGAGGGGTTACATCACCTGAAGCAACTTTCTCAACTTGTTTCGGTGCACCATTCCTTCCATTACCAGCGGCTCGCTATGCTGAAATGTTAGGAGAAAAGATTGATCAACATGATGTGAATGTTTACCTAGTGAACACTGGTTGGTCTGGTGGTGAATACGGTGTTGGTAAACGAATGAACTTAAAATACACTCGTGCAATGGTTCAAGCTGCACTTTCTGGAGAGCTTCGTTCAGCAGAAACTGTTACAGATGAAACTTTCGGGCTTCACATTCCTCTTCATTGCCCTGGTGTACCTGATGATGTTCTTCAACCACGTGCTACATGGGCTGATAAAGATGCTTATGATGCAAAAGCAAAAGAACTTGCGACTAATTTCAAAGAGAATTTCCAAAAGTTCAACGCTGTTAGTGACAGAATTAAAGAAGCTGGACCTAAATAAGTAGTTTGATAGTTACCTAGTAATTTCACATTGACTTTTGAGGTATTCAAGCTTTTTTGAATACCTCATTTTCCCATCTATTCGATTAGTTAGTCACTTGATAGCTCATTCGATTTTGGAAGATACTATTACTCCCTCTTTACTGATTAAATTAATTTAACTTTTATGATTGAATCCACTTATATGTTTAGTAGAAAAATATACATAATTACAACTTTGCAGCTAAAAAAATGATATTATAATAAAAATGACTAATTCTATTTATGATGGAGTTGTTGATATGAATCGAATTGTTAACTGGTTATCAACGAACGATGATAGAATTTTTTTAGTTATAAACAAGCATTGGAGATGTAAAACACTAGATTTTATCCTTCCCAAAATTACTCATTTAGGTGGAGCCACATTTACATTATCCTTACTTACTTTCATCATCATACTTTTTACTAACCACGTACGTTATTGGGCGATTGACGCCTTTATCTCTTTAACGATCAGTTTCATTGCCGTACAAATATTAAAGAAAACGTCAGGACGAAAGCGCCCTTATTTAAAATTACCCAATGTTAATATTGGCACCAATCCATTGAAAGACTATTCATTTCCGTCGGGTCATACAACAGCTGCATTTTCCATTGCCGTTGTTTTTTCGTTCCATTCCCCAATCCTCGCGATTACCGTAATGCCACTAGCACTTATAGTTGGATTGTCAAGAATGTATGTTGGCATGCACTATCCAACTGATTGTATTATTGGTGCTATACTTGGAACGATCAGTTCCATTCTTGCTGTGTACGTTATTTATGTCTAAACTACTATGGGGTTTTTCCTCTGTTAATTGAGGTGAGTCAAAAGGTCCAGTTCGTAGCTTGGCTCTCACCTCCTTCTTTTAGAAGTTCTATTTGCATACGTAGTTTGCATTTTAGGTATTCTTTTTCCTACCTTCTCATTTTCAACCATTGGGCTGCATTTATTAGAACTTTTCGTTGTTCATTTGCAGGAAACTGATGCGTAAAGTCTGAGTAATACCAGGTTGTTACTTTTACACCTGAGGCGATGCACTGCTCTTCTAATCGATATGCATGCTTGATGGATACATGTTCATCTAGTTCCCCATGAATAATGAGAACCCTTGCCTTTATTTTTTCAATAGCCGCTAAAGGCGTCCTCCACCGATACCTTTCTGGATACTTGTTAGGGCTTCCACCTATGACCCGTTTCATCATCCTCCTTAAATCGATTCGTTCTTCATATGTAAGGCTCATATCAGACACCCCATTCCAACAGATGACTGAACTCAATTCTGGTCGTTTGATTGCAGTTAATAAAGCCATCACTCCTCCTCTTGAAAAGCCAAGTACATGTAAGGAGGATTCATCCACTTCAGGTAAATTCTTCATTAAATCAAATGCGGCAATAGCATCTGAGCGATCCTCCCCACAAAAGTCTTCTTGACCTTCTCCTCCTCGATTTCCTCGATAAAATGGAGCCACTACGACAAATCCTTCTGAGGCCCATTGAATTACACGTTGAATTCGAACCATCCCGACATTTTTGATTCCCCCACGCAAATATAATAATCCAGGTAAATTACTGCCCCATTTAGGAAAAGCCATATAACCTTTTACTTTTAAGCCACTGCTATCATACGTAATTGTAAATAGATCGATGTTCGGATTGGGAGAGGGAATTCTAATTTTATCAATAAGTTTCATATGAATTATCCTTTCTAAACTCTTTTAAAAAGACTGACTCGCATACGTTGTTGTTTTTGGGCTTGCGTGTATTCACATGTTCGTTCCATTTCGCTCCATTCACTCGCTTTCCGTGGGGAGGTGCCGAGCCTCCTTGGCTGCGCCTGTAGGGTCTCGCCCCTACGATTAAAAACTTCTAACAGCAACAACCTTTACGAAAATAACCTTTAAAAAATAGCAATTACACAATAGAAATTTATTTTAACCTATATTGGGCAAACACACATTTTACACTTTTGTCATAGACTATCACAACAACTTACTTATTTTAAGGGAGATGACAAAAATGAATGTCATGAAAAAAGTTAGCCTATTGCTACTATCTCTTGTATTAATTTTCTCTTTTTCAGCCTGTTCTTTTGGTAGTAATAGTGACACACTTCGAGTTTCCGAAGTCACTCGTTCTATTTTCTACGCCCCATTATACGCTGGAATATCTCAAGGCTTTTTTGAAGATGAAGGAATCAATTTAGAGTTAACGACAACATGGGGTGGCGATAATACGATGACATCGCTACTATCTGACGGAGCTGATGTTGCCTTAGTTGGTGCTGAGACATCCATTTATGTGTATGCTCAAGGAGCTAGCGACCCAGCAATTAACTTTGCACAGTTAACGCAAACAGATGGAACATTTCTAGTTTCACGAGAAAAAGTAGATTCATTTGACTGGGAAGACTTAAAAGGTAGTACATTTCTTGGCCAACGCACTGGTGGGATGCCACAAATGGTTGGAGAGCATGTATTAAAGAAGCATGGAATAGACCCACACAATGATCTAAATCTCATACAAAGTATCGACTTCGGCAATATCCCAAGTGCATTTGCTTCTGGTACAGGTGATTATGTTCAATTATTCGAACCTCAAGCAACATTATTTGAAAATGAAGGAATAGGTCATATTATCGCCTCATTTGGTACAGAATCAGGTCATGTTCCATATACAGTCTTCATGGCTAAACAAAGTTATATGAACGAAGAACAAGAAAAATTAGAAGCCTTTACCCGTGCTCTATACAAAGCACAAAAATGGGTTGACGAGCAACCTGTAGAAGTTGTAGCAGATGCAATCGCAGACTTTTTTGAAGATACAGATGTAGATCTAGTTGCTCAAGTTGTTGATCGTTATAGGTCACAAGGTTCTTATGCAACTTCCCCACTCCTTCAACCTGAAGCATGGGATAACTTGCAATTAATTATGGATGAAGCTGGAGAACTCCCAAGACATATTGACTACACAGAACTTGTCGATACAACAATTGCTGAGGGTGTCATCAAATAGGAGGCTGATAACGTGTCTACTTTACAACTTAAGAATGTGTCCATGGGCTATTTAACAAAACGTGAAGCGACACTTGCGCTAGAATCCATTTCACTCACTGTGGAGGATGGAGAATTTGTCTCCATCCTTGGCCCAAGTGGTTGTGGAAAAACAACACTTTTGTCAATCATCGCCGGTCTTCTAACACCGACAAGTGGCGAAGTGTTGTTAGGGGAGCAAAATATAAAGCTAACAGATGTTAACATTGGTTATATGCTGCAACAAGATTACCTTTTTCCTTGGCGATCAATTGAAGATAATATCACTTTAGGACTGAAAATAAAAAATACTTTATCTGATAAGACAAAATCAGCAGCTTTATGTTGGTTGGAACAACTTGGACTTAGTGACAAAAAAGACCTGTATCCTAACCAACTCTCTGGAGGTATGCGTCAACGTGTCGCCCTAGTCCGAATGCTAGCAACGAACCCGTCGCTCATGCTTCTTGACGAACCCTTTTCAGCACTTGATTATCAAACGAAACTAAAATTAGAAGATCTTGTATTCAATACGTTAAAATCTGAAAATAAAACAGCGATCCTCGTGACTCATGACATTGGAGAGGCAATTGCCATGTCGGACCGAGTTGTCCTTCTCTCCCCAAGACCTGGGCGGATTCACCGTATCTTTGATATCTCAAATGAACTAGCTAATAAATTACCGTTTGATGCAAGGCAACATCATGAATTCAATGAGTATTTTCAGATAATCTGGAAGGAGATGGAAGGCCTTGCAACAACAACTTGACTCACTGCATAAAAAATATTTAGCTGCGATTAAACAAGAAAATAGAAATGTATTTTTCGTTCAGCTTAGCATTTTGATCTCATTCTTTGTTTTTTGGGAAGTTGCTGCAAAACAACGCTGGATTGACCCACTTCTCTTTAGTATGCCATCAAGAATTTGGGATCTTCTCCTCTCAAGAATAAGCGATGGTTCCTTGTTTACTCACGCATCTGTTACAATGTTTGAAACTTTATTAGGATTTATGCTTGGTACAGGGATTGGCACATTATTAGCCGCTATCTTATGGTGGTCAAAGTTCGTCTCTAAGGTTCTTGATCCGTACCTTGTTATATTAAACTCCATGCCTAAAGTGGCTCTTGGGCCGATCTTAATAGTTGGGCTTGGTCCCAATATGACCTCTATTATCGCGATGGGTGCACTTGTTTCTGTTATTATTACAACGATGGTCGTCTTCAGCGCTTTCCGAGAAGTAGACCACAATTACCTAAAAGTAATGAGTACATTCGGAGCATCTAAAAAGCAAACATTTAAACATGTTATCTTCCCAGCATGCCTCCCAACAATCATTTCAACACTCAAGGTAAACGTCGGGCTTGCATGGGTAGGCGTAATCGTCGGAGAATTCCTTGTCTCAAAACAAGGCCTCGGTTATTTAATCATATACGGCTTCCAAGTATTCAACTTCACCCTTGTTCTAATGAGCCTTCTAGTCATCGCCATCCTCGCCACAATCATGTACAAAGTAGTAGAACTAACAGAAAAAAGACTCCTAAAACGATATTAGACCCAAACAAAAAAGGTGGTCTTCCTTTTTTGTTTGGGTCTTATACTAGGTGTTTGGACTTTACTTGTTGTATTGTGTGGGTAAGTACTTGATCTTTCATAATAAAACTGAACTCAGGGTTCGTTAGAAGATCATTGGGTATTTCCTTTAATAGAACAGGACCTTTTGTTTCATAGTAATGATCTTGTTCTTTAATTTGTGACACCCTAGCAAAATAAATGGTTTTATACATACTAGATTGTCCACAGGTTACCTCATATTGACCTATATAGTGAAGTGATTTTATTTCGGCCCCTGTCTCTTCACGCACTTCTCTTTTGGCAGCTTCGGCCAAGGTCTCTCCATCTTCTACTTTCCCCCCAGGGAACTCCAAGCCTCTTTTGCCGTGTCTTGTTAATAACCACTGATCTTGATAGCGACAAACGATCCATATATGTTCTGCATGTTCTACAAAACCAGGCTCCTCAAACGTAAGTCTTACATGACACTCATTTTGATCCGTAAATTGATACATATCTCGTCTCTCCTCTATTTCATACCTTTAGTATACAGATGAAGAAACAAAAGGGGAACCAGTTTACCCCCAAGTAGGTTTCACAGTATCTTCTGGTTTAATAGCTAATAGAACAATGAGAACCGTAATAATACATAAAACGCTGTTCAAAAAAAACATAAAAGAATGAGACGTTTTCATTAACACAGCAAAGACAGGAGGGCCCAATGCCACACCAAGAAACCTCATACTGCTATATAACGAAGAAATCGTCCCCCTTTGTTTCATTTCTATCCCTTGCGTTACGAGTGCATCTAAACAAGGTAAGGCAATCCCAATTCCGACACCACTAGCGAAAAGACATGTTAGTAATAAATAAATATCTTTGGAAAATGAGACTGTAAAAATAGCCAAGGTTAAAATAATAAGCCCAGCTACCGTAAACCATTTCATTTTTTGTTTGCTTTGTCCAATTGTCTTCCCCGTTGCAAACGAAGAAAAGCATAAGGCTGCTAATGGTATTGCTAAAATAATCCCTTTTTTAATCCCATCAATTTGAAATTCATCTTCAAGCATCGTTGATAAATAAAAAAGAACACCGAAAATGATGAACATTAAAATACCACCTATTGCAAAAACAGCATATAGCCAACGACCTTCACGCTTAAAAATAACCTTCGTTGTTTTCAAAAAAGCTTTGAATCCAACAGCTTTTCCACTCATAGGTGGAACTTTCACTAGAAAAACCATTGCTAATATTGAAATAAAGCATAAGACTGGTATTGCCAATAATGGCATATACCACACAATTAAGGCTAAGGCTGCACCAAGGATAGGGCTTAACACTTTCCCTAGTGTATTGGCCGTTTCAATCATCCCTAGTCCTTTACTAACATCGTTTTGGTCCGTATACATATCACCTACTAAAGGGAGAACAATTGGCATGGCCCCAGCTGCTCCAATCCCCTGTAAGAGACGACCAAATAAGATAATTCCATAAGGATTTGTCATTTGCCATCCTGCAAAACCTGAAATAAATCCCCCTAGACCTGCGATAATTAAACTTGGTATGATGACCTTTTTTCTCCCGATGTGATCGGATATATAGCCTGCTATAGGTATACATAGAATAGCTACAATGGAGTAGACCGTTATGAGCATACTAACTTGGAAAGAGCTGATTCCAAGTTCTTTTTCGATCTCCGGTAAAACAGGAATCAACATAGAATTTCCTAATGTCATCACAAGTGGTATTGACGAAAGCGAGAATATAGCCCATTTATCTTTTCCTTGCATTGTAAGGCTCCCCCGTTCCTAAAACATCATAATCATTACTCTGTTAGTATGGGGAAGTGAATTGGTTCTATACGTTAAATTACCTACCTATGCTTTGCCTTTATTAGACAATACACATTCACTAAAACACGTCCATAGTTACAATTGATCCAAAAAAAAACACCTATTTTAATGAATAGATGTTTTTTATTGAAGTTTATACTGTCCACTGTCTTTGATAGAGCGATAAATAGTATCAAGTGCACTTTGAGGATGTGATGCTAGGTTTTCCATTTTATTGTGAAATTCAGCTAGTAATTCCTCTTCTGAATATCCCTCTTTAACTAGGTCTTTTAGAACATCCTCAATAATAACGTCTCTTTTTAGTGCAAGCTTGGCCTCTAATAGTACACTTATGTTATCTGATAACTCTGTAATTGTATGTACATTAGTAATCATTGCCGCTGGGTGATTATCTTTACTTGTAATGATTACATCAACTAAGATATGTCCATCTTGTTCTTGAACATTCTTAAAATACTCATAATTATCCTTACTGATAACAGCCTCAATATACCAAGTTTTTGCGGCGTTTTCCATATTTACAATGAGCCCATCCTTTATCGGAATTAACCTTTGGTGAACATTTTCTTCTGACCCTTCAAGCAAACTTAATGAATAAAGTTTAAAAGTTTTCATTTTATCACCCCTTAATATTTATTTAATCATACTAATAGAAAAATCACAAAATAAGGGGCCCCCATTACGTGAAAACCCCTTAACAATTTACGAACTTTTTACACCTTGAAAGCACTGCTCATACTGTTTTTCTTGTATCCATTTAATGAGTTCCATTTCTCCACTACTAAGATCTCTGCTAAGTTTACATTTACATTCTTCAACAAGCTCCTGATATAGATTTTCTACCATCATATAGTAAATGTCTCCTTTTTCAATTTTTAACTTCGCTGCAATGTCACTCTTAAACCTATGAGTACAAGCTAATGATTATGTCTATATTTCCAACAAAATGTATAACGATTCTACATAAATCTTCTTCTACACGTAAATATTAGCTATTTTTGCCGGACTCATCTTTTTTTCACGTTCTTTAATTTCTTCTCGTAACAACGAAATAAAGTCTTCTTCTAACCCTAATTCAATTGCACGCTCATATGCTTCAATTAAAACTTTATAATCCAATCTATCCATCTTAATTTCACCGCACTTAATAAAAAATTATCATTTAAAATCCACGAGCATCATAAGCTTTTTTTATACGGCCAAGCCCTTCTTCTAAGGTTACCCTAGGGCAAGCTAAATTAATTCGTTCGAAACTCTTTCCTTCTTCTCCAAAAATAGGTCCGTGATTTAAGGCTACCTTAGCTTCTTCCACAAGCCATTTCTTTCGTTCTGACGCTGTTAGTGGTAGCTTAGAACATTCTAGCCATAATAGATACGTACCTTCAGAGTCCATCACACGTAATTTAGGCATATGTTCCGTTACATAATTTCGAACAAATGCATAATTACTTTCGATATATTCCATCAATTCTTCTAACCAAGCCTCACCATAATTATAGGCTGACTCAGTTGCCACTTCTGCAAATGAATTTACTGAATTAGCAAACGAATTGGCAAGGTGATTAGCGAATTTCAATCGCAAGGATTCATTTTCTATTACGACATATGAGGTTTGAATTCCGGCTAAGTTAAATGTTTTACTTGGAGCTAAACATGTAAATGTCCGATTGGCAGCATCTGTATTAATAGAAGCAAATGGGATATGTTTTTTTCCTTCAAATAACAAGTCTGCATGGATTTCATCCGAAACAACAAAAAGGTCATACTTTTTACAAATATTTGCAAGCTTTTCTAATTCTTCTTGTTTCCATACTCGCCCAACTGGATTATGTGGATGACATAGCACAAGCATTTTTGTTCTTTCCGTAATAACTGACTCAAGATGGTCAAAATCCATATCATAATGATCGCCATCAAAAGAGAGAGGATTTCTAATTAAGTTACGGTTATTTTTCTTAACTACATCATAAAATGGATAATAAACTGGTGTTTGAATGATTACCTCATCTTCAGGTTGAGTAAATGCTTGAATAATATAGCTAATTGTTGGGACAATTCCTGCTGTATAAACAATGGCACTTTCTTCAATATTCCAGCCATATCTTCTATTCACCCAACTTTGGACTGCTTTATCGACTGTTTTAGAATGAGCTGGATATCCGAAAATCCCATGTTCGACTTTTTCGTGTAGGGCATCTAAGACTTCCTGTGGAGCTCTAAAGTCCATATCTGCTACCCACATCGGTAGTAGGTCCTCCCCACCAAATCGTTGCATCGTCATATCCCACTTCATTGAATTTGTTCCACGGCGTTCAATTACTTCATCAAATCTGTTGCTCACAACTTACACTTCCTTCCTAATAAAAACACATACCTCCAGTAAAAGTTTTTCGGCTTTTAGGTCAATATGTACTATTCCACAATTACACTTTATTTCCTGTTATATTATATATTATTTTTGTTTTTTTCGAAATAGTTTCGGTTTTAGCTATTTCAAGATTAATTGACTATTTTATTTTACACGATTAAATCTAATCTTAACTCAATATTAAGTGGCTATTTTGGAAAATTCATTCAGATACTAAAATGGAATTCCAAACAGACATTCACACGCTCGTATGATAAGATGTAAAGGCAGAAAAGAACGTATTTTTTATAAGGATAGGTGTTTGGAATGAGTGTGTTAACAGTTAAAAACCTTAGTCATGGTTTTGGTGATCGTGCCATTTTCCAAGATGTGTCATTCCGACTTTTAAAAGGTGAACACATCGGTCTGATCGGTGCAAATGGTGAAGGTAAATCGACATTTATGAATATAATAACGGGTAAATTAATGCCCGATGCGGGGAAAGTAGAATGGTCAAAAAAAGTTCGCGTTGGCTACTTAGATCAGCATTCTGTTTTAGAACGTGGAATGACGATGCGCGATGTGCTAAAGAGCGCGTTTCAATATATGTTTGACCTTGAAACAGAAATGAATGAAATGTATGACAAAATGGGAGAAGCTTCTCCTGAAGAGCTGGAAAAAATGCTTGAAGAGGTTGGCGTTATTCAAGATACATTAACGAACAACGACTTTTATACGATTGATGCAAAAGTAGAAGAAATTGCACGGGGGTTAGGTTTAGATGATGTTGGACTAGACCGTGATGTTACCGACTTAAGTGGTGGACAAAGAACAAAAGTACTTCTTGCTAAGCTCCTTCTGGAAAAACCTGATATTCTACTATTGGATGAGCCTACAAACTATTTAGATGAACAGCACATTGAATGGCTAAAGCGTTATTTACAAGAGTATGAAAATGCATTTATTTTGATTTCACATGATATCCCTTTTTTAAATAGTGTCATTAACATTATCTATCATATGGAAAATCAAGAGCTCGGCCGTTATGTAGGTGATTATGAGCATTTTAAAGAAGTACATGAAATGAAAAAGCAACAGCTTGAAGCAGCTTATAAACGACAACAGCAAGAAGTTGCGCAATTAAAAGATTTTGTTGCAAGGAACAAAGCACGAGTATCCACACGTAACATGGCAATGTCTCGCCAGAAGAAGCTTGATAAGATGGACATGATTGAGCTTGCGCATGAAAAGCCGAAACCACATTTCAATTTTAAAGAAGCAAGAACAACCAGCAAATTGATTTTTGAAACGAAGGATCTTGTTATTGGTTATAATGAACCACTTTCCAGGCCTTTGAACTTGCGTATGGAACGTGGCCAAAAGATTGCGCTAGTTGGAGCAAACGGAATCGGAAAAACTACATTGCTTAAAAGTATTCTTGGATTAATTAATCCTGTTGACGGTGAAGTAGAGCGTGGCGATTATCAAGAAATTGGTTATTTTGAACAAGAAGCCAAAGACCCTGACAAGACTTGTATCGAAGAGGTATGGCAAGACTTCCCTTCTTTTACTCAAGCTGAAGTGCGTGCTGCGCTTGCGAAATGTGGGTTAACTACAAAACATATTGAAAGTAAAGTAGTTGTTTTAAGTGGTGGAGAAAAGTCAAAGGTTCGTCTGTGCAAACTTATTAACCGTGAGACGAATATTCTCGTACTTGATGAGCCAACAAATCATTTAGACGTTGATGCAAAAGAAGAGCTAAAACGTGCTTTACAAGCATATAAAGGAAGCATTCTACTAATAAGCCATGAGCCTGAGTTTTACCAAGACGTCGCGACAGACGTTTGGAACTGTGAATCATGGACAACGAAAATCATATAAAGGGGTCAGACACTTCTTTAGTCTACTAAAGAAGTGTCTGACCCCTCCACTGCAAAAAGGAGCGACTTTCTTTGAACCTACGCGCTAAATACAACATCCCAGAAAATGCAATCATTACAATTGCTGGTACAGTAGGTATTGGAAAATCAACAATGACAAACTCTTTAGCGAAAGCTCTTGACTTTCAAACTTCTTTTGAGAGTGTTGATCATAATCCTTACTTAGATAAATTCTATAATAATTTTGAACGTTGGAGTTTTCATTTACAAATTTATTTTCTTGCTGAACGCTTTAAGGAACAAAAGAAGATGTTTGAGCAAGGTGGAGGATTTATTCAAGACAGGTCCATTTATGAGGATACTGGGATATTCGCAAAAATGCATTCTGATAAAGGAACAATGACAAAGGTCGATTTCGAGACATATACGAGCCTTTTTGATGCAATGGTCATGACCCCTTATTTTCCTCACCCTGATGTTTTAATTTATTTAGAGGGCAGTCTAGATGATATAGTTTCCCGAATTAAAGAAAGAGGCCGTGAGATGGAACAAAATACGCCTTTTGCCTATTGGGAAGAAATGCATGGCCGATATGAGGAATGGATCAATAATTTCACAACTTGTCCCGTGCTTCGCTTGAATATTCAAGAATATGATCTCTTGAATGATGAACAAGCAGTTGAATCCATTGTTGCTCGCATTAGTCAAACAATTAACCGACAGATAACCGTATAATAGACAAAAGAGGACCAAGCAGTATTAAACTACCTGGTCCTCTTTTGCTTCACTTTCGTTGAAAATAATAAATTCGCGGAAATGGAGCAAAGCGAAAATACTCTTGTAATAAGGATCCTCCTACAAATGCAAGCATATGCCAGTCAACGCTCTTTAACATAAGCGCATCCCCCCTACTTGACCTTATGCACCACTGTAGATGTCCTATACCGTTTCGCTGCGCTTTGACCGTAGAGGAATTTTAAAGTAATAAGAACCAGCTTGTATGATCCCACGCCTTTGGTCGATCTCATCAATACTATCTTCAAAATTATAATCAACTTCTAAAAAAGAATCTTCAATGATCCACTTGGCATCCTCTACTTTTCCACGCTTAAAATATGTAACGATTTTAATTAAATCCTCACGACTGACAATCCGAACTTTCGTTGCAGCTGCTAATTTCCAGCAAGGTTCCGAAATCTGATTAGCAGACGTAATAATCATGGCTTTTTCAGCTTGATAAAAAGCTTTGGCTGCATAAATTTCCTGTACAGCATCTAAGCCTATTTTGTCTGTTATTCGTTTCGCTTGTACAACTGTCGGCAACCCTAACTGATTATAGAATAATAAATCTGCCCCAAAGTCACGGCTCTTTTTCGTTAAAAAGGACTGTTCATATCCTAGCGCTGTAAATAAGACATACAAATAATCCTCAAATTCGTGACCTGACATTTGGTCAATATCTTTAATCGTTATTTTGCTCACATCATATCGTTTCTTTTTACGGGAATGTAAGATAACAGCTACTATACTAACTAGAAGTAGCAAGAAACCGATCGCAAACATCGGAAGACTCAGCCACGAGAACAACCATTCTTTCATAACTAACCCTCCATCTGGGGTCAGACACTGCTTTTCCTAGGTAACGTGATAAAGAGGTGTCTGACCCCTTCTCATATGTTTTTATACTTTGGTTATACTACATATCAAAGTGTTAAAGGAGTGAATCGTATGCATTTATTAAATAAACATAAGAAACAGACTATCTTTCCAATTTTACTTTTTGTTATTACATATCTCCTTGTTCATTTATTTCATTATAGTTTTACCATATTTGGCTTTGTTCTTGCCGCCATATTCTCACTTACTGGAGTGTACTACTGGTTTAAAACATCAAAATTATTATCGACTCACCTTTCAGTATCACTCTTACATATTGATGACTTACCACAGCGTGAATTTCTCGAGCTGTTAGTACCGTTGTTCAAAAACCAAGGATATTCTGTAAATCGAACTAAAGTTAATGGGAAAACAAGAGCTGATTTCATTCTTCGTAAGAAAGGTGTCAAAGCGACTGTTCATACAAAACGACAAAGTAACGATGTTGGGGCTAGTTTCATTCAAGATGCACTTACTTCCAAAAGCATGTATGAAGCAAACCGATCTATCATTGTCACAAACAACTACTTCTCAAAAGCAGCAAAAAATGTAGCTCGTGCTAATAAAGTGACCCTTATTGACCGTGATTCTCTTGAGGCATTGCTAGATACCTATCTCCAAGCTAAAAAAAGTCATCGTTTTATTCAACGTGTTCGTACTTTACTCGTTAAAGAAGAATTAAAAAATGACTAACATTAACCCTTAAAATTTAACTTGTCTCATACAAGCATGCAGGAGTACTTAATTCCTGTATGCTTCATTCACTAAACGCTCGTTTTTGTCTCAGACAATTTCTTAATTGCCTGTTTATGTAAGCACCTTTCTTATATGAATAACTTATCTGACTACGAATCCCATTAACTAAATGACTCTCAATCAACGTGGGTAGTAAAACGTAGCCAGATTTATTCTTTAACAGAACAACTTATTACAACACTGTTGGAATTTTCGGTCCGTCCTCTTCTACATAAAAAGCATCAATATCCTCAACTTTAATATAGATAATTTTTCCATCTAATTCCTTAAATTGAGAAAAGTCCATTTCAACTGATACATAGTCTTCTTTCAAATCAATTACTTTCCCAATAATGATAGATGGATAATTTGCCGTCATAATAAAGATACGCTTCGTTAGAGCACTGCTTATTTTATCATATAATATCTTGCTGCGAATTACTGACGATGATACCAATTCCTTATGTTTCCTTTTCATTACCCATGCTCCTTTTTTGACTGACTTGTTAGAAAAAAAGTTGATATCCGGTTCAGAGGAAAATGAAGAGGTGTTGAGAAACTATAAGTGTTTTCATCAGACTGTAATTTTACAGGGTCTAACGTTAAATAACCATTTGTTACATGAACAACTTTCCCTATAAAAATAGGACGTACCTTCTTCCCTAAAAACTCCCGTACTAACCCCTCTAGCGTTATGGTTAATTCTTTACCAACAAAGGGTTGAAATCCATGATTATCAGGTAAACGTATCGGTTCATTCATTTCGTACACTCTTGTTTTCTTCTTACTCCTACCAAGTTTATGTGAGTGGGAACAATATACTTCTTGCATATTACATACAGATGGTTGATTTGGAAAAACCACTTGATCTTTCCTACTTTCATGCATTCTGATCACTCCAATACCAGAAGAATCCTTCTGTGACAGTGTATGGTTATTAGACCAAAACGGTTATCATTTTACTGATTTTTTAAACAAATTACAAAAATAAAAGAGCCACATATAACTCTATTTCCGACCTAATCAGATATAGAGCTATATGTGGCTAGCTATTCATAATTAACTAACAATGTCGTCGGCAGACTGAAGGTATTGCTTGGTGACATTAACATCTGAATGACCTGAGAGCTGCGCAACGATAGAAAGATCAACGCCTTTTCGAACCAGATCATAGCAAAACGTATGGCGAAGCTTATGTGGATAAACTCCATACTCTTCTTTTAACATATGCTGAACCGTCCGAGCAGCAATTCGCTTTTGGTAATTAGATATGAAAAGTGCCTCGTGTTCATCTTCTCTTGATGTAAGGTAATCATGTAGTTTATGAACAAGTTCCTTTGATAACGGTATAATTCGTTCGTTATCTTCTTCAACATCCCTAACGATCATTTGTCCAGTCTGACTTTTATAATTTATCTTTAAATCACTTTTATTTAACATACACAATTCAGAAACCCGAACACCTGTATATAAAAGTGTATATACTATCGCTACGTTTCGTATACTTGCATCTGCCTTCGTTTTCTTCAGAAGTTCATCAACTTCTTCCTTGCTTAAATATTCAGGTGCAACATAATCTATTTTAGTCTTTGACCTTTTTATATTCTTCGTTAATTCCCGTCTACCTATTGACTTTGCAAATGTATTAAGTGTATTGAATATTTTGTTTATTGTTGATACACTTCTATTTTCTGATTCTAAGAAATCAATATATGTTTGAATATCATGTTCTGTCAGATCTTGTATTGTTTTTTCTTGAGGTTGTAACCAACTGTCAAATGATTGGATCACACCACAATACGTTTTGATTGTATTATCTGACCTTCCTTTTTGAGAGAGATAGACGGCAAAAGAAGCAATGATGTCTTTTGTGGTTCCAGCGCATTTTTTATCCAAAATGAATTCCCCCTAACTACCATAACTATATAGTCTATATCAATAAAAGTCAAGTTCTGCGCAATAACTGTAATCTGTTTGTAAATAATTGATTAAAATAAATGGCATTTTCGCTAATAAATGCACTCCTTTTCAGCGTATGATATAGTTAATATGAAAATGATCTTTGGAGGGACATTGATACAATGACTAGTAAATTAACAGCTTATGTTGGTACATATACGAAAGGCGAAAGCAAAGGTATTTACCGTTTCTCAATGGATGCATCCACAGGAACGATGGAGGAGGTTCATGTAGCAGCTGAACTAGAAAACCCTACATATTTAACAGTTTCGAGCGACCAAAAATACCTCTATTCTGTTACAAAAGTTGAAAATGAAGGTGGTGTTGGAGCGTATTCAATTGACTCCAATGGCCATTTAACGTTGCTAAACAATGAGGTTACTGATGGAGCTCCCCCTTGTCATGTGAGCTTAGATTCAAACAATGAGTACCTTTTTTCAGCCAACTATCACAAAGGTACAGGTGTCTCTTATAAACTTACTGAAAACGGAGAAATTGCCACTACGATTTCAACGGTCACACATGAGGGCGATGGCCCCCATGAAAGACAAGAAAAACCACACGCTCATTATGCGGGATTAACTCCCGACAAAAAACGTTTATGTGTAGTAGACTTGGGAACTGATCAAGTAGTTATTTATAATGTAAGAGAAGGAAACCTAGAAAAACATACCGAGCATTCGTTTAAACCTGGGACAGGCCCACGTCATATTCAGTTTCATCCGAATGAAAAATTTGCATATGTAAACGGAGAACTAAGTTCTGAAGTTATTGCTTTAAGCTACAATGAAAAAAATGGTTCCTTTAAAGAGATTCAATATATTTCTTCTCTTCCTAGTGACTATGATGGGGAAAGTATCGGAGGTGCCATTAAATTATCTCCAGATGGGAAGTTTCTGTATGCATCAAACCGTGGACACGATAGTATAGCTGTTTTTCAAGTTGATCCTGAAACAGGCAAACTAACACTAGTTGATTACACACTTACCAACGGATCCTTCCCACGTGATTTCACAATTGCTCCTAATGGAGATTATCTACTTGTAGCAAATCAAAATACAAGTAATATCGTTCAATATGAAATTGACCTTATTACAGGAAAGTTAGCTTCTACCGGGGCTGAAATTTCTGTTCCAAACCCTGTTTGTGTTGTGTTTTTAAGGTAACGTACCGTTCGTCACTTATGAACGAAATAATAATACTAGCACACAAAACCGCACAGATAAATATCTGTGTGGTTTTAATCATATTTTACTTCTTTCTTGAACTATTGCTCCCGTTAGCACAACAACTTAATCAATATTTTCTACCAAAAAGTTTCTTATTTCTTCAAAATCTGTTGTTTCGAGAAGAATTCTTTTTTGGTCTAATACATAAAAGTAAGGTGCTTCATTTGCATTTAATGAAGGGTATGTTTCCTGTGTTAAATATAAATCATACACAAGTAAACCTACTTCTGTATTTTCTTCATGAAAGTCTGTTAACCATTGAAAATAATAATATTTAGCTTATCAATGTTAAGCTAAACTGCTTCGTTAACAAAAATAAATAATAGGAGCTCCCATCGACAGCCCCTTGTTCAGCTATTGCTTACCGATAGTTGAACAAGCAACCTCTCATTTATTGATTACTGACTTCGTAGCTATTATTTAAGATTAATTTCACTGGATAAATTTCTTCGATAGTTAGATACTAATTTTTAGTGTTATTATTTTAATACTAAACTCAATGTGGAGGGATATACTTTGGATATTCTTTTTAGTTTATTCTCAGGCGTAATTACTGTGGGAGTTAGAGTAGCATTCTTCTTTAGCAATATCATATTCAGATTAAATACGATGTTAAGGATGCAATCTCTAAATTAAATTATTGAATATTCATCAAGTATTACCTTGTGTACATTGTTTACGATAAAGGCAAGCCATGTATTTTGCTTGCCTTTTTTAGTTAATACACATTCATACTTATATAAATAATTCTCAAGAATTCAAACTTTACATTTCCTTTATATTTTTAAAAAGATTATATTTCTATCCTAATTAGTAAAATATACTTTATGAGGTGATTTTATGGATAAAGAGGATTTAAAGCTCACATCTGCTGAGATAGGGACTTTGTGGGCAGAATATGTTAATGGTACAGCTGTTGATGTTATAAACAAGTATATGTTATCCATTATAGAAGATGAAAAAATAAGAATTCTATTTGAGGATGCGATAAGTACATTTGCAAAACAGAAAAATCAGATAGCTACGTTTATTGAAAATGAGGGATTTCCTGTACCCATTGGGTTTACTGATTCAGACCTTAATAAAGGGACAAAAAGATTGTTTTCGGACATTTTTTGTTTACACTATTTACACATTATGACATTACATGGTTTATTGGGACACACAACATCACTTAGCGCCTCTGTAAGAAAGGATTTGAGATATTTTTATGATTCGTGCGATAATGACGGAAAAAGAATGTATCATCAAACGATAGAATTACTGTTAGAAAAGGGACATTTTCAAAGAGACCCTAACTTTTATCCTGAAGCAACTCCTGAATTTATTTCAGGTCAACAATTTTTAGATGGCTACTTTGGGGACAAACGACCTTTAGCTGCGACTGAAATTATTAGTCTTTCGTTTAATTTGAAAAAGAAGATATTGGAGAAAACTCTTTCTATTTCATTTAGCCAAGTTGCTCAATCTAAAGAAGTAAGAAAATTTTTGGAGTCAACGCAAAAAAACTCAGATAACCAAATTCAAGCACTTAGCAGTATATTAAAGAAAGATAATCTGCCTGTACCAATGTCTTGGGAATCCGAAATCACAACTTCTCAGGATTCTCCTTTTTCAGATAAGTTGATGTTGTATCATATTGGATTTCTATTGCAAACCTCACAAGCATATCATGGAACAGGACTTGCATCCGCAATGCGAACAGATCTTGTAGTAACTTATGAAGAGATTATATTGAAAAACTTGATGGTGACAAAAGAATGGTTCAATATAATGACGCAGTATAAGTGGTTAGAGGAGCCTCCACTTGCACCAAATAGAAAAAATCTTGCAAAAGACAAATAATTAACCAATTAGCACCTCTTGTTAATGGGAGGTGTTTTATTCTGACTAAAAGTTCTTACTCAACAAAACTGCTCCGTTAGTACAATAAAGAAAGAGCGCTAATTCTTGATGAAGCATCGCACCCGTTACTTTAATAGAGTAACATTTTATAATGGATTATCGCACTTCCCTTCAACATCCAAAACTAAGAGGTCATCAATGTATATTAGTAATTCTCTTTCTAACTCCTCAATTATTGTTATCCCAAAATTGTGAACAGAGTTTATCAATTCATCATCACTAACATCCCAAGCCTTTTCGATATATTCATTTGGTATTTCATACTTCCTTAACCAATAACTAATGGAATGGGATCATTCTTTTTTATTTATATAATTATTTTCTTTAGTGAGGTTTCAACATTGGAGCTCACAACGAAAAATACCCTTAATGCGTCAATACGACATTTTCCCATCTATGGGCTTTTTTTAGTCTTTTTTCAGTGGACGACAACATAATCGGCTACTTATTAAGGGATACTAATTTTTGAACTTTGTTACAAAAAGGAGGGATATATCCAATGAAGAAATGCAATTCAATTCTTTTATTTGGCTTAATTTGTTTTTCACCAATTATTGCAAACGCACATGTAAAATGGTTTACGGAGCAAGAACCAGAAAAGGTTCCTATTGAACAAATCCTTTCAATAGAATTCATAATGTTATCCTTACTAATTGCTCTTTTTTTAGCGATAATATCTCAATTCATAACACATTTGATGAAGATTCCCGGTGTCTCCACAATCGATATGAAGTTAGATGGGTATCGGAAGTACTCTCGTTATATTTTAAAATATGGTACAGCTGTCGCATTAATTTTACAAGTTCTTAATAGAACGATGTTTGCACCTGAGTTTACTATCCACCATAATTGGCAAACGGTTCTTATGTACACGGTTATTGTTTTACTATTAATTCCTTATCACTATGCAACAAAAATAGCTTCCATATTATTGCTTGGTTTATTTATTCATGTTTGGAGCTATTCCGGTTGGTTTCATATGCTAGACTATGGGTATTACCTTGCTATTATCGGTGTTTTATTGGTTGGGAGATCAAAATGGGAGACGGCAGGGTTTCCATTTCTTTATCTCGGAACAGGTTTAAGTTTATGTTGGGTTGCAGTAGAAAAATGGGTTTACCCTTTTATGGCTATCGATATTATTCAGCGCCATCACGTCCCTACTTTTGGCTTTGCCCCTGAACTATTTGTTGTTCTATCAGCATTTATTGAATTCGTCGTTGGTTACCTATTAGTCGTTGGTATTCTCAACCGTTTATTGGCTGTTGTAGTAACCATTTTATTTATCCTGACAACGACCATATTTGGCTACACTGAAATAGTGGGACATGGGATGATTCATATTGTTTTAATAATTTTTATTATCGAAGGAATATCCTTTTATCATCCACCAGTTAAAATGCATAAAACCCGATTGGACCAAATGATATTTGTTTTTCTAAACTTTTTATTTGTGCTAAGTACATTTTTATTGATTTATTATCGATTTGCATAGGATTTTGGAGGCAGAGGGAACCCATCTATAAAAAAGTATATCAACAAGTCCCCACAGAAAAAGGTGGAATACTCTATTACTAAATATAGCGAAACACATTAAGACCGATTTTACGTATGTTGAATAGTTAGGCTGAGCTATATCATATACAAAATAAATCATCTAAAGCCTTCAAATGATAGTTGTTATTTTCTCTCCTGAACCCGTTATCCGTAGGGTTATGTTTATTCTGCTTAGCAACTTCCTTGCTCACACTCTCTCTCCTACGAGGGATATTCAGTCTGTCTAAGAAGAGAAACATTTTGTCTCACTTGGGGACATGACGTATTTCAAGATGCTGTCTCATGATGTATCCATCGGTTCATTTGAAGAAGACGCTGCTCCTTCAGTCCAGATATCTTCAACTTTTTGAGCGTAACATTTCTACATATAAAAAAACACAACCCTATTGGATTGTGTTTTACTGCCTGGCAACGTCCTACTCTCACAGGGGGAAGCCCCCAACTACCATCGGCGCAAAAGAGCTTAACGACCGTGTTCGGCATGGG